>NZ_JBSYXP010000039.1:0-2303 GCF_054172105.1 Methylolobus aquaticus | reverse complement strand
GGCGCCGTAACTCAGGCACTCCTCGCCCGCAACCACCGCCACCGCGTCCGGCTGACCCGCCGCCCAGCGGGCGATCAACTCCGAGACCGAGGACGTACCCTCCCCGACGCCCTCCCACGCCCCGCGGTTCCACTCTGCCAACTCGGCCCGCTCCGCCGCGCCCAGCAACTCCACCGTGCCTAGCCGCTGCGAGGGATCGGACACCAGTCCCTTCAACAGACGCGGGAAGCGGGTGGCGATCATGTCGACGCTTGCCGCATCCAGAACGCTGCGGTCGTAGCCGAAATCGAGGCGGATGCCGTCGGCAACACCGACCGCCAGCGTCAGCGCGTAATGAGTGCGCTCGTCGTTGACGATCGCCCCGATGCGCAGCCGCTCGGCCGCGCGCCGCACGGCTTCGTCCACCGGGTAGTTCTCGAACACCAGCAGCGTATCGAACAGCTCACGCTCGCCGGCCCAGCGCTGGATCTCGAACAGCGGGGTATGCTCGTGTTCGCGCAGCGCGGCATTGTCGGCCTGCAGCCCGGCCAGCCAGGTACCGACGGTCTGCCCGGGCTCGGCTCGCACGATCAGCGGCAGCGTGTTGATGAACAGGCCGAGCATCGCCTCGGAGCCGGGCAGATCGGAGGGACGACCCGCGACGGCCATCCCCGCAACAACCGTCCTGCGGCCCGTGCAGCGCTGTAGCAGCAGGCTCCACGCGCCCTGGATCAAGGTATTCAAGGTCAGGTGCTGCGCCTGTGCATAACGGCGTAGCGCCCCGGCCGTGCGGGAATCGAGCGCGCGATGCACCGAACCGTGACCACTGCCCGTCGCGGCGCAATTCAGCGCGTTGGCCAGCCGCGTCGGTTCCGGCAGATCCGCAAGCCGGTCGCGCCAGAACCGCTCTCCGGCTTCCCGGTCGCGACCGGCCAGCCAGGCGATATAGTCCCGGTAGCGCCCAGGAACAGGACGCGGCGTGGCACCGGCATAGTTTTCCAGCACTTCCCCCAGCAAGCGCGAGGCACTCCAGCCGTCGAGCAGCAGATGATGACTGGTCCAGACCATCTGGTGTCGCTCCGGCCCCAGCCGGACCAGAGCCAGGCGGAATAGCGGGGGACGAGTCAGGTCGAAGACACGTTCGACTTCAGCGCGACGAAACGCGATCAGCTCGTCCGGAGCGACCGGATCACGGCTCCAGTCGACTCCGTCAATCTGCAATTCGACATTGCGGTACACGATCTGCAGCGCAGCTTCCGGCCCACCCTGCCAGGAAAAAGCGGTCCGGAGAATCGGGTGACGCGCGAGCGCTTCGCGCCACGCCGATCGGAAGCGATCCGCTTCCAAGCCAACGATATCGACTGCCAACTGGTTGACATAAATGGTGGGGTCGGCGCCGTGTAGCGACTGGAACAACAGGCCTTGCTGCAGCGGCGCTAGCCCGTAGATGTCCTCGATGTCCCCTGATGCGAGTGACAGCGCATCGAGCGCCGCCTGATCGAGCCCGCTCAAAGGCACGTCGGATGGCGTAAGGGCGCCGGCGCCGGGACTCACGCAATGACGGATCACTTCACGCAAGCCATCGAGGTAGGCCTGAGCGAGCCGCGCCACGGTTTCGCGCCGGTACATCGCACGGCTGAAACGCCAGCGGAGATTCAGCCGACCGCGAAAGAGTTCTCCATTGACTTCGAGCCAATTACCAAGCGGCGCTTCCTGATCGTGTTGCGCACCTCCGTTCTCAGGGGCCGGCCTGAACAAGTCCTCCGACTCGTCGAACTGCCCGAGATAGTTGAAGGTCACCCGCGGTCGCGCCGCAGCCGGTAGACCAAAAGACGGATCCGCCGTACTCCGCAGCAGGCCATAGCCGATGCCATCATCCGGCACGGCGCGCAAGCACTCCTTGACCATCTTGATCGTCGCAGCCAGTTCATCCGCGAGGGTCACGCGGACCGGATGCAGGCACGTGAACCAGCCGACCGTGCGGCTGAGATCCAGTCCGTCGAAGCGGTCCGTGCGCCCGTGCCGTTCCAGTTCGATCAGTGCTTCGCGCTGCCCGGTCCAGCGGCACAGGGTCATTGCCAACGGCACGAGCAGCAACTCCTCGATCCGGCTGCGGTAAGCAGCGGGAGCTTTCCGGAGAAGCTGCCGGGTCTCCGCTTCGTCGAGACTGATGGCGACCTCGTCAGCATCGCGATAGCAAACGATCTCAACCGGAACATCGCGCGGCGGATCCGGAAGCGGTGGCGTGAGCATGGCCCCCCAGAAGGCGGCTTCTTGGCGCAGGGCTGCGCTGGCAGCGTAGATTTCGAGGTGCCGGGCCCAGG
>NZ_JBSYXP010000038.1:0-2439 GCF_054172105.1 Methylolobus aquaticus | reverse complement strand
TTCGTGATCTTCGGCTGGTTGGCGCTGGCGGTGATGGGTACGTTGACCCAGACCTTCTACAGCTTCACCAAGCTGATTGGTCGTGACATCTGCGAAGCGGTTGATCAGGGCTTGATCGCCAAATAAGTGGAGCGGTCGGGGCGGGTGGTGCGCGCGAGCGGACCACCTGCCGCCGGCTAGCGCAGGGAAGCGGGAGCGGTGGGCTGGCCTGGGAGGTCGAGCCACCGGGGGAACGAAAAGAAAATGTTCACTCTTTGGAGGTAACGTATGAGCGCTGCGAGTGGTGCAGTTCATTCTCACGCCGAGGCCGTCAAGGTTTCGCGTACGGTCGACTTGATGGCATTGTTTGTCGTCTTTTTCGTGATCGTGGGTTCCTACCACATTCACGCGATGTTGACGATGGGCGACTGGGATTTCTGGTCGGATTGGAAAGATCGTCGACTGTGGGTCACGGTGACCCCGATCGTGTTGATCACGTTCCCGGCGGCGGTACAGTCGTACCTGTGGGAGCGGTATCGTCAACCGTGGGGCGCGACGGTGTGCGTGCTGGGCCTGTTGCTGGGTGAGTGGATCAACCGCTACTTCAACTTCTGGGGCTGGACCTACTTCCCGGTCAATTTCGTCTTCCCGGCGATTCTGACCCCGGGCGCGATCCTGCTCGACACGATGCTGATGCTGAGCGGCAGCTACCTGTTCACGGCGATCGTGGGCGCGATGGGCTGGGGCCTGATTTTCTATCCGGGCAACTGGCCGATCATTGCACCGATTCACGTGCCGGTGGAATACAGCGGCATGCTGATGTCGATTGCGGACATTCAGGGTTACAACTACGTCCGTACCGGTACGCCGGAATACATCCGGATGGTTGAGAAGGGCACGCTGCGTACGTTCGGTAAGGACGTGGCGCCGGTGTCGGCCTTCTTCTCTGCGTTCATGTCGATCCTGATCTACTTCATGTGGCACTTTGTGGGTCGCTGGTTCGCGACCGAGCGGTTCCTGAAGCAGACCTAATCGGTTTGTAGAGAAGAGCTGAAACAGAGCGCTGGTCCACGGGTTCTGAGAAAACGGAAGCCCGGGACACACCCATCATGCAAAGACTCGAAAGAGGAGGACTCATGAAAAAAATAAAAGACCGGATTGCCAAGTGGTCGGTACTCGGCCTGTTGGCCGGTGTTGCGGCGACGAGCCTGTACGCGCCGACGGCGTCGGCTCATGGTGAGAAGTCGCAGGCGGCCTTCATGCGTATGCGGACGATTCACTGGTTCGACCTGACCTGGTCGAAAGAGAAAGTGAACGTCAACGATTTCGTGGAAATCAAAGGTAAGTTCCACGTCTTCGAAGGCTGGCCGGAATCGGTGGCCGAGCCGGACGTATCGTTCCTGAACATTGGTATTCCGGGTCCGGTCTTCATTCGTAAGGAATCGTACATCGGTGGACAGCTGGTGCCGCGTTCCGTACGTTTGGAAATCGGCAAGACGTACGAGTTCAAAGTGGTGTTGAAGGCCCGTCGTCCTGGCGACTGGCACGTTCACACGATGATGAACGTACAGGGCGGTGGTCCGATCATCGGACCGGGTAAGTGGATCACGATCGAAGGTTCGATGGGTGATTTCAAGAACCCGATCACCACGTTGACCGGCCAGACGATCGATCTGGAAGACTACAACCTGAGCAACATCTACTTCTGGCATTTCTTCTGGTATGCCATTGGTGCAGCGTGGATGTTGTACTGGTGCCGTCGTCCGATCTTCATGCCGCGTTTGTTGATGACGGATGCGGGTCGTGCGGACGAGCTGATCTCGTCGGGTGACCGCAAGGTGGCGATGGGCTTCACGGCGGCGACGATCCTGATCGTCATCTTCGCGATGTCGAGCGCCAACAGCAAGTACCCGATCACCATTCCGCTGCAGGCTGGCACGATGCGTGGCATCAAGCCGATCGAAGACCACAAGGCGACGGTGGCGGTGAAGGTGGAAGATGCTTCCTACCGCGTGCCGGGTCGTGCGATGCGGATGAAGCTGACGATCACCAACAACGGCAGCTCCGCTGTGCGTCTGGGTGAGTTCTACACCGCTTCGGTGCGGTTCCTGGACAGCGACGTGCTGACCGACAAGACCGGTTATCCGGAAGACTTGTTGGCGGAAGACGGCCTGAGCGTGAGCGACAACAGCGCGATCGCCCCGGGTGAGACGCGCACGGTGGAAGTGCAAGCTTCCGACGCAGCGTGGGAAGTGTATCGTCTGTCCGACATCATCTACGATCCGGACAGCCGTTTCGCGGGTCTGCTGTTCTTCTTTGACGCAGCTGGCAACCGTGAGATGGTGCAGATCGACGCACCGTTGATCCCGTCGTTCATGTAAGAACGGCGCACACCGCCCGGCGACGGGCGGGGTGACCTGAACCCCCGGTGGGCGCAAGCCCCCCGGGGGTTTTTTATGC
>NZ_JBSYXP010000037.1:0-4910 GCF_054172105.1 Methylolobus aquaticus | reverse complement strand
ATACCGTATTTTACCCCGTCCAGAACGCCGGAGCCCCCGCCACACAACGCCTTCGGAGTTTTTCACCAGCCTGTTAACCCTGCGCTACAGCGGCCGCCACATCGCGCTGCCGCTGAGCGCCGATGTTGGGCACCACTAAGATAGACCAAAATATGCTGATGAATCTAACTTACAAGCAATTTGCGGATATCGATTTAGCTGATCCATTTTTCGATTCGCTGAAGCAGGACTATGCGGAGTTCGAGCAGTGGTTTGCGAGGAAGGCAGCCGATTCTGCGTACGTATTCTACAGCGATACTGGGTTTCTTGACGGGTTCCTCTACCTCAAAATCGAGAATGAGGTGGTCGAGGATGTACAACCGCCTCTGCCGCCGGCTCGGCGCGTAAAGGTAGGCACTCTAAAGATCAACCCTCACGGCACAAGGCTCGGAGAGAGATTCTTAAAGAAAATTTTTGACCATGCCGTCACGCAGGCAGCGAACGAGATTTACGTAACCGTGTTTGATAAGCACGAAGCGCTGATAGCACTATTCCAGCGATATGGATTTCGACAGCGTGCTACGAAAACAACGGCTAACGGAACCGAGCTAGTCCTTGTGAAAACAATGACAGATGTAAGTGGCGGCGTACTAGATCGCTATCCGTTGATGAAGTTAGCGGATAATTCAATTTATCTCCTTTCTCTCTATCCTCAATGGCATACCCGATTACTCCCAGACTCCATCTTGAAGAACGAAGATTCCTCAATCGTTCAGGACGTTTCCCATACGAACAGCATTCATAAGGTATATTTGGCTGCGATGCGCGGAATGGAGAACTTGAGGCCGGGTGACGTCGTTCTGATTTATCGCACGTCTGATGGTGCGGGGCCAGCCCACTATCGCTCGGTGGCAACGTCCGTGTGCGTCATCGAGGAATATAGAAGCATACACTCATTTACGTCTAAGGATGACTTTATGGCGTATTGTTCGCCTTACTGCGTTTTTGAGGAACACGAGCTAAATCAGTTTTGGCACAAAAAGAGTTATCCGCACGTTATTCGGTTCACATACAACTTCGCATTGCCCAAGCGGGTTACGCGAGGAAGAATGATTGAGGAAATGGGGTTTGACGCCGGTGGTTACTGGGGTTTCATGAGGCTATCTCTGGAACAGTTTCGGTCTGTGATAAATGCAGGGCAATTGGATGAAGGTCTTATTATCAATTAAGCCGGAGTACGCGTATAGCATCCTGGATGGGACAAAACGGTATGAATTCCGCAGAAGGGTGCATCGAGATGCTCGCGTGAATACAGTCATTATCTATGCCACTAAGCCAGTAGGGAAGGTGGTGGGTGAGTTTTCAATTAAAACGGTTCACACTGAGCACCCAGACTCTTTATGGGAAAAGACCAAGGAGTTTTCGGGTATCACAAAACAATTCTTCTCTGAGTATTTTCACGATAGAGATGTCGGGCATGCCATTGAAGTAAAAACAGTAAAAAGATACCGGAAGCCCAAAGAGTTAAGCGACTTCCTGGAAAGTGGTGTCGCGCCACAATCATACGCATATGTGTCTGGGAATTAAGGGACAATAGGGGGCAGACCACGGTTTCGCTGTGCGATATTTGCGTCGAGTTGGCTGTGAGAGATGATTGGGGTCGGGTCTTCACTTTGCAGGATCGAAGACCACCTCTTCCCGAGGCCAGACCGCCACGGTTGGTGGTGCTCGACCGGAATCGGCCGCGGGCCTGGGGTACCCGCAAATGCAAACTAAAGACCTGACCCCGAGCGTTCCTCGACAGGTCGCTAGGTGTCAAGTAAAGAACTGACCCCCTTGCGCCCCTTGCTGGCCACGGGCCGGCTCCGCCCGGTGCCCGATACGCCGCGTTTCACGCTGTCCGCGTTCATGGTCTCCGCACGGGACCACCGCTCGCCGGCGCTGGCCCCGGTCCTCGACTGGTTCAGGGAATTCGCGAAGCGGGAGCGGGGGGAATGAAGCTGGGGGATTGGGGGGGCAGTTGAATCTTGACCGCTGGACGTCCGACAGGGAGTACCCGACCCGGCTGTTCAGCCCACGCAGTCGACCCGCAGGCTTTCACCTCAGACTAACGCTTCACAATACTAACGCCGCACGGTACTATCCCTGCGTGACCATCGTATCGTTCGCGTGCCGCGAGACAGCTGATCTCTTTGAGGGTAGGAGGATCAAGCGCTTCGTCAACGTGCAAGCCGTCGCGATGCGCAAGCTCGCGATGCTGAATCGGGCAGCGACACTAGATGACCTGAGAATTCCACCTGGGAACAGGCTGGAGTCACTCGTCGGAAATCGCGCGGGTCAGCACAGCATCCGGATCAACGACCAATTTCGAATCTGCTTCGTATGGTCCCCCGAAGGACCAACAAGAGTTGAGATCGTCGACTACCACTGACCGAGCACCAGCATGCGCAGCGTCCCTTATCCACATCCTGGCGAAATTCTCATGGAAGAATTCCTCAAGCCGATGCGAATCACACAATACCGTCTCGCGAAAGAGATAGGCGTTCCACAACGCCGCATCGGGGAGATTGTTGCAGGCACTCGCGGCATCACGGCTGACACGGGCCTGCGGCTGTCCCGATTTTTCGGGATGTCCGATGATTTCTGGATGGGGTTACAGTTGGACTATGACGCTGCATTGGCGAAAGATGCACTCGCCGAGACGCTGGCGAAGATCACTCCATGGAAGCACAGCGAGAATCCTGGGGTCGATGCGAACTAAGCGGCTACCGGGGACTTCGCTGCCGCTTCACGAATGAGTGCACTGGATGGCGCGCCTCTTGAATATGGGCTCACACACCATTGACGCATTCGCGAGCGGTGGCTGGCTCTTTGCCTGCCAGCGCATACGGAAAATGCTACTCCCCGAAGCCCGCACCGAGATTGGTCCCGTATTTAGCCCTGACAGTCTTTTGAGTACGATAGTATCGCTAGTATGGCGAGTGTCTCCTGTTCATGCGCTTCGCAGCGCGCGAGGGGAAACCGAGCAGGGGAATACGGAAGACGCGCGGCCGGACGCGTCGCTAGGTTTCAAGTAAAGAACCGACCCCCTGACCCGGGCACAGCTATGAAGGAGCTAGTGATGCCACTAAATCGCCGAGAGTTCCTAAACCTGGCTACCGCAGGCGTTGCGGCTGCGGGCTTGGCGTCGATGCCATTGACGCATGGCGCTAAAAAACCCGAGATCAAAGCTATTGCCTTTGATGCTTTCCCGATTCTTGATCCGCGTCCGGTCTTTGTTCTTGCCGAAAAGCTATTCCCCGGACAGGGCACTGAGTTAAGCAATGCGTGGCGCACGAGGCAGTTTGAATACCAATGGCTGCGTGCCTTATCCGGACGGTATGTAGACTTCTGGCAGGCAACCGAAGACAGTCTGGTATACGCGACCGAGTTGTTAAACCTTGATCTAACCCCAGAAAAGCGCAAACAACTGACGGAAGCTTATCTTGGGCTCAAAGCGTGGCCTGATGCTCCGGCGGCGCTAGAATCACTCAAGAGAACAGGCATCCGGTTGGCGTTTCTGTCAAACGCGACCCCAAAGATACTTGATGCCGGTATCAAGAACTCCGGCCTTGACGGTTTATTTGAGCATGTTCTCAGTACCGATAAAATAAGAACCTATAAACCCGATCCGCGCGCATATCAAATGGCAATTGACGCGTTTGGTCTTGCAAGAGAGGAAATCCTTTTCTCGGCGTTCGCCGGGTGGGATGCGGCCGGGGCTAAGTCGTTTGGCTATACAACATTCTGGGTTAATCGGTTAAATCTTCCCCGCGAGCAACTCGGCGTTCTCCCCGATGCAGTTGGAAAAAATTTGAACGATTTGGTTAGCTTCGTAAAAGCGCTGAGTTGAATATGACGCTTGAAGGTAACCTGGGGTCACCCTTTAGCCGGCCCAGGTCAATAGGACGAGAACGGTGATTGGGGTCGGTGCTTCACTGTGCAGGATCGAAGACGACATCTTCCCGGGGCCAGACCGCCTCGGTTGGCGGTGCTCGACTGGTATCGGCCGCGGGCCTGGCAACTCTCGCGTTAATGCGAAGCGGGGACGGGGCGCGAAGCCGGGATTGGGGTACCCGCAAATGCAAACTAAAGACCTGACATCGAGCCTTCGCGACAGTATCGCTAGGCCGTGTATCTCCGGTTCGTGCGCTTCGCAGAGTAAGAGGGAAAACGAGGAGGGGACACGGAAGACGCGCGGCCCGAAACGCGACGGGTCGCTAGGTTTCAAGTAAAGAACTGACCCCCTTGCTACTTAAGCTTCATGCGTTGACGTCAGAGGAAAAGGGATATTTGGCACCCTACGTTTTCGGGAAAGTGAACACGCAATACTTTCGAGTAGACGACGGAATCGCAGGAGGATTAACGGCGAAGCTAATGATTTATCGAAGTTCCAACGCCTTCAACATGATCAAGGACGTCCCATACAATATCCAGCCATGGGCGAAAGAATACTTGATCAAGAATCCGGAACTGCTCGACGGGGCTGTCGAGCCTGAAGATGCTGAGAGTTGGCGCCTCTGATCGCCAACAGGCGCGTCACGTTGGTAGGCCGCGTCTCCCCGACTCGCAAAAGTGACGAGCCTTAGGGTAGCCTGTGAGATGATTGGGGTCGGGTCTTTGATTTGCAGGATCGACGACCACCGCTTCCCGGGGCCGGACCGCCACGGTTCGCGGTGCTCGACCGGAATCGGCCGGGGGCCTGGCAACTCTCCCGTTAATGCGAAGTGGGGATCGGGTGCGAACCCGGGCGTGGGGTACCCGCAAATGCAAACTAAAGACCTGACCCTGAGGCTCTGAGGCTTCAATCTGGCTTTAGCAGGATGGTGAAAAACCGCTCTGAAATTCCCCTTACCTTTCCCGCCGAACCAAATCGGCTGGGTGCGGGGTCG
>NZ_JBSYXP010000036.1:2500-5423 GCF_054172105.1 Methylolobus aquaticus | reverse complement strand
GCAATAAAAAGCCCCTGCCGCGTTGGAGCGGGAGGGGCTTGAGGTAGGTGCCTGGCGGTGACCTACTTTCGCACAGGTAACTGCACTATCATCGGCGTGCGACGGTTTCACTTCCGAGGTCGGGATGGGATCGGGTGGTTCCCGTCGGCTGTGGCCACCAGGCAAAGGGGTTGGGGACGGTCTTGTGGCCGTCACTCCGGAGTTTGGAATCGTACACTGCGGCTGGTTCTGAGAACCAACGGTTTGGGTGTTATATGGTCAAGCCTCACGGGCAATTAGTACAGGTTAGCTTCACACATTACTGCGCTTCCACACCCTGCCTATCAACCTGGTGGTCTTCCAGGACCCTTTAGGGAGCTCGTGGCTCCAGGGAGATCTCATCTTGGGAGGGGCTTCCCGCTTAGATGCTTTCAGCGGTTATCCTGTCCGCACATAGCTACCCGGCAATGCCATTGGCATGACAACCGGAACACCAGGGGTGCGTTCACTCCGGTCCTCTCGTACTAGGAGCAACTTCCCTCAAATCTCCAACGCCCACGGCAGATAGGGACCGAACTGTCTCACGACGTTCTAAACCCAGCTCGCGTACCACTTTAAATGGCGAACAGCCATACCCTTGGGACCGGCTACAGCCCCAGGATGTGATGAGCCGACATCGAGGTGCCAAACACCGCCGTCGATATGAACTCTTGGGCGGTATCAGCCTGTTATCCCCGGAGTACCTTTTATCCGTTGAGCGATGGCCCTTCCATACAGAACCACCGGATCACTAAGACCTACTTTCGTACCTGCTCGACGTGTTTGTCTCGCAGTCAAGCGCGCTTATGCCTTTACACTCTGTGCGTGATTTCCGACCACGCTGAGCGCACCTTCGTGCTCCTCCGTTACACTTTGGGAGGAGACCGCCCCAGTCAAACTACCCACCATACACGGTCCTCGATCCGGATCACGGACCTAAGTTAGAACTCCAAATTCACCAGGGTGGTATTTCAAGGTCGACTCCACCGAGACTGGCGTCCCGGCTTCACAGCCTCCCACCTATCCTACACAAGTCAATTCAAAGTCCAGTGTAAAGCTGTAGTAAAGGTTCACGGGGTCTTTCCGTCTAGCCGCGGGTACACTGCATCTTCACAGCAAGTTCAATTTCACTGAGTCTCGGGTGGAGACAGTGTGGCCATCGTTACGCCATTCGTGCAGGTCGGAACTTACCCGACAAGGAATTTCGCTACCTTAGGACCGTTATAGTTACGGCCGCCGTTTACCGGGGCTTCGATCAAGAGCTTCGCTTGCGCTGACCCCATCAATTAACCTTCCGGCACCGGGCAGGCGTCACACCCTATACGTCCACTTTCGTGTTTGCAGAGTGCTGTGTTTTTATTAAACAGTCGCAGCCACCGTTTCACTGCAACCTCCGTCAGCTCCATCCGCAAGGGACTTCACCTACCAGAGGCATACCTTCTCCCGAAGTTACGGTATCATTTTGCCTAGTTCCTTCACCCGAGTTCTCTCAAGCGCCTGGGGATTCTCACCCTGCCCACCTGTGTCGGTTTTGGTACGGCCACTAACAACCTGAAGCTTAGAGGTTTTTCTTGGAAGCTTGGCATCAATCACTTCAGTCCTGGCGAACCAGAACTCCGTCATCACGCCTCCGCATTAGGATCCCGGATTTACCTAAGACCCCTGCCTACACGCTTAAACCGGTACTACCAATCACCGGCTGACCTAGCCTTCTCCGTCACCCCATCGCAGTTGCTACTGGTACCGGAATATTAACCGGTTTTCCATCGACTACGCCTTTCGGCCTCGCCTTAGGTGCCGACTAACCCTGCGCCGATTACCGTTGCGCAGGAAACCTTGGGCTTCCGGCGAATAGGTTTTTCACCTATTTTGTCGTTACTTATGTCAGCATTCGCACTTCCGATACCTCCAGCAGACCTCTCGATCCACCTTCACAGGCGTACGGAACGCTCCTCTACCACTTGACCGAAGTCAAGTCCGCAGCTTCGGTATATCGCTTAGCCCCGTTGAATCTTCCGCGCAGGCCGACTCGACCAGTGAGCTATTACGCTTTCTTTAAAGGATGGCTGCTTCTAAGCCAACCTCCTGGCTGTCTGTGCCTTCCCACATCGTTTCCCACTGAGCGATAATTTGGGGACCTTAGCTGGCGGTCTGGGTTGTTTCCCTCTTCACGACGAACGTTATCACCCGCCGTGTGTCTCCCGGATAGTACTTGCTGGTATTCGGAGTTTGCATCGGTTTGGTAAGTCTAGACGACCCCCTAGCCGAAACAGTGCTCTACCCCCAGCAGTATTCGTCCGAGGCACTACCTAAATAGCTTTCGAGGAGAACCAGCTATCTCCGAGCTTGTTTAGCCTTTCACTCCAATCCACAACTCATCCGAATCTTTTTCAACAGATCCCGGTTCGGGCCTCCAGTCAGTGTTACCTCACCTTCACCCTGGTCATGGATAGCTCGCTCGGTTTCGGGTCTACTCCCAGCGACTTAACGCCCTATTCAGACTCGCTTTCGCTACGCCTCCCCTAGTCGGTTAAGCTCGCCACTGAAAGTAACTCGCTGACCCATTATACAAAAGGTACGCAGTCACCCCCGAAGGGGCTCCCACTGCTTGTACGCATACGGTTTCAGGATCTATTTCACTCCCCTAACCGGGGTTCTTTTCGCCTTTCCCTCACGGTACTAGTTCACTATCGGTCGGTAAGTAGTATTTAGCCTTGGAGGATGGTCCCCCCATGTTCAGACAAGGTTTCACGTGCCTCGTCCTACTCGATTTCACTTGCATGTGCCTTTCGTATACGGGACTATCACCCTCTATGGTGGCCCTTTCCAGAGCCTTCTACTAAACACACCCAAGCTTAAGGGCTGGTCCCCGTTCGCTCGCCACTACTAAGGGAATCTCGGTTGA
>NZ_JBSYXP010000035.1:0-5761 GCF_054172105.1 Methylolobus aquaticus | reverse complement strand
GCGGTGGATTACTGGCGCAGCATCTTCGCGGCGAACTACACGCCGCTGCTGGACAGCAGCACCGGTCAGCCGCGCATTGATCCGGCCCTGGGCGTGGCCGAACCCTCCCTCAGCCGCTTCGATCCATCTTAGGCGGCGGGCGGCACATCGATGCGAGGCGCACTCCTGTGGTTGGGCTTGGCCCTGAGCGTGCTGGTCGCACTCAGGGTCGAGGCTGCCCAATGCATCTACACCGAAACGCCGCCTGCAGCCCCCACTCTGGGGGTCGTGGTGTGGGCGCAAAATCCGCCCGGATCCTCCACGCCCAATACCCTAGTGTTCGGGGCGGGTGAGGATACCAGCGGGCTCGATGACCAGTGCATCAGTCCCATCCTGACGGGACCGATACGGCAGATTGCGGTGGCGCCCGGTGCTGCATTGATGCTTTACAGCGATGCCGGCCCGCTGCCCTGGGGCGCGTTGAATGTCGGGCCGGACGATCCGGCTCCGGTGCTGCCGCCCCCTGATGCGGGCAGCGGCGCTTCAATGCTTGTCTATGCGTGGGCAACCACCCAGTCTGACGTTCTGACGACCTTCAACGCATGCCGAGGCTGCCAGCTGTCTGGGTCCAACGTTGTGCTGGGGAGCCCCCAGGCCGATATTGGCGGGTATAAAGGCGATTTCACCGGTGCCAACTTGCAGGGAGCGACGCTCAGCGGCGACGGCACAGGCGACGTATTCACCGGCGCCAATCTGCAGGGAGCGACGATCACTGCGAATTTCGACTCGGCCGTGTTCACCGGCGCGGACCTGAGCGGCGCCACCTTCTCTGGCGCGAATGCCTACATACTCAATTCGCAGTTTACCGGGCAAGCCAAGTTGCGGAAAACGACTTTCGATGTCGTGACCATCGAGTCGGTAGACTTTTCCGGCGCCGATCTGACCGGGGCCGTGTTTCCCGGAAGCGCCGATATCGATGTTGTCTTTGACAAATTCGATGGTGCGATCCTGGACCAGGCAAACTTCGGCGGCGCGTGGTTTTGGGAGAGCACATTCGATCATGCCCGCGTCAACGGTACGATCTTCTCGGGCGCATTTCTGAACGCGGCGGGGTTCAATGCGCTGCAATTCGTGGAGCCCCCGATCTTCGCGAATGCGACGATATCGCCCTGCTCCTACCTCACCGGATCGGACCTGCGGGAGGTTTCATTTTCGGGGATCACCTACTCGTCCGTGAACATCGACAACTGCAACGCAGCAGACCCCTGGCGGTCGGGTCCGCCATTCGAGGGGAGTCTGTTGTCGCTGGCGGGGGTGAAGGAACTCTTGGCCGCCAACCCACCCGGCGGCATCAACGGCGTTCCGCCGATCGACTGGACCGGCGCCCAGGTCGTGGTTTCCCCGGCGGACCGCGCCGTATTCGCGGGAGCCGATCTGAGCGGTGTCAATTTCGCAGGTTTGAGCTTCCTCGGCGAGGCGCTGGATCTGACCGGAACGACACTG
This sequence comes from Methylolobus aquaticus, assembly GCF_054172105.1. Classification (NCBI taxonomy): domain Bacteria; kingdom Pseudomonadati; phylum Pseudomonadota; class Gammaproteobacteria; order Methylococcales; family Methylococcaceae; genus Methylolobus; species Methylolobus aquaticus. Next base: position 4,279 of record NZ_JBSYXP010000035.1, on the reverse strand, counting down.
AACAACGCCAATTTGAGCGGGACCGATTTCACGCTGGCGCGCTTGGCGGGTGCGAGCTTGCAGAATGTCACGGCGCCGAATGCGGTGTTCGAAAGCGCCGATTTGTCCAGCGACGGGACGCACGCGGCCGCCAGCCTCGCGGGGTCGAACACGCATCTCGAGGGCGCCAGCTTCGCCAATGCGATCATCAGTGGAGCCAGTTTCCAAAGCGCGCATCTGAACAACGCGCTGTTCAGCGGGGTCCGCGGTGTCAGTACCGACTTCAACAGCGTGAGCGCGGCGGGCGCCAATTTCGTGAGGGCGCATCTCTACGGCAAGGGCGACGCCTTCGACAGTGCCACCGACCTGCAGAACGTGGATTTTTCCGAGGCGGTGCTGGCCGGGAGCGTGAGTGAGAGCGGAGGATTCGACCTGACGGGCGCCGCTCTGTCGGGCGCGCGCTTTGACGGCACGGTGTGCATCAACTGCAACTTCACTAATTCGGTCCTGGCTCCGAGTGGCCCCGGCAGCCCATCAGCGAGCTTCGTCGGGGCGTATCTGCCGGGTGTGCAACTGGCCAGCGCCGAGCTCGCGGGGGCCGATTTCGATGGCGCCTGGCTGTACTGCGGTGACGCCAATAACTCGTACTGCCAAACCGCGCCGCAGCCGCAAACCTGGAGTTGGACCCTGGCGCTGGGTTCGGGCGAGGTGTACGGTCCGGTCCCGTTCGGCGTGACGGATGTGGCCAACGTGTCGTTGGCGGATGTCAGCGCCTGTCCGAGCGGCAAGTCCGGTGCCACGGCGCCGGCGGGCTGCACCGGCAATCTGCTGCCAACGCCCGCGGCGGCGCCAGCCCTGCCGGCGCCGTGTTCGGCCTCGGGCCGAGGCGCATGCCCGTCGCTGACGGCGACGGTGTTCGATGCCACGAAGCTGGGCAAGCCGCTGGCGATTGCCGCGGCGGCGCCGCCGACCTGGAATACAGCCCTGCCGGAAGACAACTATCTGGTGGTACTGGACGATCACACGCTGCGCCAGTTCGGTGACAGTTCGGCCGTGATCTTGGCCGGGCAGGCCGGGCAGGCCTGCGGCAGCGCGACAGCAGCGTGCGGTGACGGGGGCCCCGCGACCGCGGCCTTGCTGGGGACGCCCAGCGGACTCGCGGTCGGACTGGACGGTTCCGTGTACCTGGCCGACCCGGCCTTGCGGCGCGTGCGGCGCATCGACCCGACCGGCACGATCCGCACCGTAGCGGGGACCGGTATACCGTGCCCGGCGCCCCCCTGTGGCGATGGTGGCCAGGCCACCACGGCGAGTTTGACGGCCGCGAACGGAGTGGCGGTAGATACCCATGGGGTGCTGCTTATCGCCGATGGCGCGGCCGGCGTGCGGCGCGTCGGCATCGACGGCACCCTCACGACGCTGGCGCCGGGCACGGCGACCGGCACGGTGGTGTCGGTCGTGCAGGCTGCGGATGGACAGATCTTTGCCGCCACCAGCCAACCCGACGGCCTCATCCAGATCGATCCGACCAGCAGCCCCGTGAAAGTGACGTCCGTCGTGGGCACCGGGACCTCAGGGTATAACGGCAACAGCCAGTTCGGGATCCTGCTTCCCGGCACCGCCGTGCAGGTGAACGAGCCGCGAGGCTTGGCCGTGAATCTCGACGGTAACGTGCTGTTTGCCGACAGCGGCAACCATCTGATCCGCGCTTACGTACCCGCGACCGGGCATGTCATCGACGATCTGGCCGGTGTGATTACCGATGGCACGCCGCAGGGTGGCTTCAACGGTGACAAGTTCTACGCGACCGCGACCGAACTGAACGGTCCGCTGGGTGTGGCGGCGACGCGTTCGTCGATGCTGGTGATCGCCGACACCGGAAACCAGCGCGTACGGCTAGTGGGGCCGGCACCCCTCGGCGGGGTGTCGGACGTGCCGCGCCCCGTCTCCGTGATCGAGTGTCGCCCGGGGCGAGTCCTGCACTGCCGGCGACGGGTGGTGAACCTTCCGGCGAAAGCCGCGACGAAGGGCGTTCCGGTCACGCTTCGCAACCACGGAGCTGTGTTTGCGACAGGGCGCAAGCTGGCCTGGGAACCGGATCGCTTAAGGTTTCGCGTAACGGAGCAGCGCCCACTGGTACCGGGCTGGTACAAGCTGACCAAGCGCCTCGGCAGCGGGCCGCGCCATTTCGTCTTGCACCTCCGTTGAAAAGGCTCCGTGCATTGCTGCGTCGTGATCGGGATCGACGGCTGACGTTGTCGAGGATTCATTTCATATAGCGTCGGGGGATTAGGTATGGGATCGGAAGAGCGGCACGATGATTTGAGCCAGACCCTGGAAGCGCTGCTGCGAACGCCGGTGGGTCGTCGCTGGCTGCTGAAACTGGGCGTAAATGCGGCGACGGCGGCCGTGGTGTTGCGCAGTGTGCCGGCGTGGGCGGAAGAACGTCCGGAGGAGGGCGAAGACGTCGAGTCGTCGGCGACGCAAGCGCGCGGCGGGGTGCTGCGGCGCTTTCATTTCGCGCTGGGGCCGGCGGCGTCACTGGAAGACCTGCATGTGGTGGTGAACGGGGTCAAGGTGGCGTTGACGCCGCACACGCGGGGCACCCGGCGCGCGCTGGCAGCGTGGGACGGTGTATGGAAGCGGATGGATCGCGAGCGCTTGACGCATTACGCCAAGGTGGTGGTGCCGCCGCGGCGCGCGGTTTTGTTGTCGGTGCATGGGCGACGCGGGGCGCAGTCGGTGGTGGCGGCGCAAGGGTTTCATGCCCCGCGGCCGGCGGTGCGGGCGCTGGCGCAGGCGGCGTATGCCCTGGACGGTCACTTCGGCTCGGTGTCGGGGTCCGTGGAGCGGTTGCGCGCATTGGGGATCCGGACCTCGCGCCTGATTTCGGCGCAAGAGGTGGTGGACCTGAACCAGATCGTGGACTCCTACGGGGCAGCGGTGGCCCTGAGCTATTGCCATCCGAACGTGGCAACCATCGACGGGCCGACCGCGGCGGTGACGGGTTCGTTGCTGTCGAGCACGCCGGAGGTGACGACACTTGGGACGCAGATCGCGCAGATGCAACAGTCGGGGCAGGACTACGCGACCATGGAACCTGCCGTCGACGCCAGCGGCAACCCCAGCCAGATCAAGATCGGCAACAAGACGACGGGTTTTTCCACGGTTCGACTGAGCGGCGACGCGAGCTTCCAAAGCACCCTGCAGACGGCGGTGGTGGCGGGCGTGCAGGGGGTGCGGGATACCGGCAGTCTGGGCACGGTCCTGAACCGGCCGCTGGACGAGACGCCGGGCAACTCCAGCACCTGGCATCAGCCCGAGGGCATTGTGCCGACGTCAACCCCCTACACGCCGCCAACCGGGGTCGGTGCCGCGGTGCAGGCGCAGATCCAGAATACCGGGCTGCTGTACGGTACGTATACCGCGACCAATGGCGACTATGCGGCGGGGCAGGTGCCGCTGAAGCTGTACAACAACTACGTGCGCTGGGTCTGGGTGTACGTGCAGTATCTGAAGGCGGACGGAACCAACCTGTCGCTGAACGACAATCCGACCTGGCCGGACACGAAGTACGCCAAGTCGCTCGGCCTGTTGCCGCAGGTGTTCACGGTGCTCGGCGTGCCGCTGTGGGACACCAACACCATTGAGGTGACGCTCGACTTTCCGCCGGAGGCGACACAGGCGCGACTGCTGTTCTGTGGCTTGGGCAACGGGGCTTTGGACGGCGGCTGGCGGCAGTATTTCCCGGCCGATGCCTATCCCGACCATATCGCACCCCAGGACGAGGTGCTGTTCCCGAGCCTGATGACCGGCCTCCTGACCATCGGTCTGACGGCTTTCGCGCTGCTGACGGACATCGACATGGCCCAGACCTGGGGCGTCATTCGCGAGCTCCCGGTTGAAGGGCCGGAAGGCGTTGAACATGCTTTGGTGGATTTGCTCACCAATTTCCAAACGCTGACGAAGCTGGAGAGTTTCGCCACATTGGTAGCCGCCGGAGGCGCCACCTACGAAGACATTGCCGCCAACGGCGGAAGCGCAACTAACATCTGGAACACTTTGCTCAGCTTGGGCTCCGTCATTCCTAAGGTCATCTTCACGCCGCAGCTCGACCCGATCTGGGACGAAATCGCCGTGAGCATCGTGGGCGCAATCGCCGAGGACCACGTCGAAAACGCCATCCCGATTTTCGGCGAGATCATGGCGGTGATCATGGCCGTCGGCGATGCGGCCACCCTGGCGGAGGCGATCGGCGAGACGGCGTCGTCGCCGTGGGTGATCGCGAACACGGTGTCGT
>NZ_JBSYXP010000034.1:0-8323 GCF_054172105.1 Methylolobus aquaticus | reverse complement strand
CATGAGCGTAACCGCCCGCCTTCCGCCGCAATACCGCACCCTCGCGGGCGTAGGTCTGCTTCAAGGAGATCCCCACCACCTTGGCTCGGGCGATCTCCAACCAGCGGCTATCCACCGGATGCGCGATCGCTTTCTCCTGCACCGTGGTATCGACAATGATCCGCTCGAACTCTTGTGGCCGCACCGCCTGCGTTACCACCGCCGTGTCCACGGTCGCGCGGAGCAACTCTTCCACCCCGGCTTCACCGATCGCTTTCCGGAACCGGCCGACTTGCGTGGCATCGCACGGCAGCCGGGGCTCGTAGTACTCCTGGCCACTGAAGTACTGCCAGACCACGTTCTCAGACCAGCGTTCCACCACCGCTTCGTCGCTGAGATTGAACGCATGCTTCAGGTACAACAGCGACGCCATCAGGCGGATCGGTAACCGGGGCCGACCCGCCGCACTGACGCCCCCGCCGACCGTCTGCAGACGCGGACCGAACAGGTCGTCCACCGCCACCACCCGCCCGCCGCGATCCCGCCGCTCAAAGGATGGTGACAGCGCCGCTTCCAGCTGCGCCCAGGGGATCCGCCGCGCCAACACCGCCAGCGGATGCCGCAGGTCGATCATCTGGTCCAAACGCGCACGGAAGATGTCGTCAGTCATCGATGTGCCCCGCAATCCCCCAATTATTGCGCCCTATTCCAGCAAATCCCGCGGGATTCCGTTACCCCACGAAACCGCAAAGCGCCGCGTGCCATGCGCCTTCCAGCGATTCTGCAGGGGCGACTATTTATCCAGGCTCTAGGCGGAAAAAACCAGCCGTTAGGATGTTTACTTTTGATCCATGGCGACTCACGCAAAGCTGAGCCCAGGCGCGTTAGTGAAGTCGTCTGGCGCGTTGGCATAGGCTTGATTGTTGCCTAACCATACTGCGCAATACGCGAACGCGCCTGTGGTTTATGGATTACCTATTCCCGCTTTATTCAACGGGGACCTGTAATCTTCCTACTTCGGATAAGAATCCCGCCTGACTCAGCCGAATCATATCGCCAGGGGTAAATCCACTGGCTTGACTCAAGGTGATGTTAATCGCTTTAAACGCCGAAGAGATAAGTTCAGAACAGGCGTATTGCCCGCTGCCTGTCACATCTTGTGGGAGGTATTCAGCCCTATTCAGAACACCAATTATATTGCTCAGATATTTCGGAGAAATATGGGTGAATGCGTCCAACTTCTGCACTCCTAACACCCTGACGGCTTCGAAGTTATACGCTGAAGACTCCTTGGATTCTGCGGCTGATATCACTTGATTTGCCTGATCAGAAGTCAATCCTTGCAGGCGTAATACACCAACGCGGTTAGATTCCTGGAGGAAGTCAGCAAGGCTGCGTGTCTTTACGCCGTGCTGCCACGTTGCATCGATAATCATCCCGTTGCCAAGATAAAGTGCGGAATGCGTGTAGCGGGACCATATCATCAGCTCCGTCATCTGCGATGACAAAGCCGTTGAACACCTCAGGATGATGTCCCCCGGCTTTAGCTCGCTTTCTGGGAGGAACGGCAGCGAAGCGAAGGGATCATCGGGTCCAAACTTCTTGAGCAGTGATTCCAGTCGACTATCTTGTGTTGCCGAAAGCACGGCATCGGGTTGTGTATCGAGCTTTCTCGTTAGATTAGAAAAATGTTGCCGCACTGTAGTAATGGCAGAGGTTTCGGATGCAGGAAGAAACCTGGATAGATGCCACAAAACTCTCCGGTTAATTTGCAGCAGCCCTCTTGTGATGTCGATCACTACCTGCTGATCTTCTGCATTGCTGGCTTCGGCTTCGGTTGCAGTCGGCTGGATATCCGCTGCGTTGAGAATGTTTTTACCAGAGCCTGCCGTAGCAGAAGAGCAGAGCGCAAAAAATAGCCATGCGGCCATGAGTACTATTTTGTTCATGTCGGCATCCCTTCATTCATTTGCGAATTGATCTCGGATAGGAACTTCAATTTGGCGTTGCGCTGATTCCTTCCTACCGTTACCGGACGTTGGGTGTCGCTCGATAAAGCCTAACAAGCAAATTAGCTGCTCTGCTGGGCATACTGATCGGGTGTGATAGGCCGATAGGCAATAACGTCGTGATGGTCCGTTTGCATTGAACCCGACGACCATAACCATAGACCAGATTCCAAAAAATGCCCCCCAACCGCATCAGCATCCTAGTCGCCCTGGAGGGCTCGCACGAGGGGTTGAAGCGCGCGCTGCGTTCAGCGGAACGCAGCCTCGGTGAACTCGCCGTGTCGGCAAAGACCGCCGGGGAAAAGGCCACGGCCGGCGTCGCTGAGGTCAAGGCCGGGATGGCGGCCTTCGGCGCCAGATAAAGCTAGGGAACGGGCAGCCACTCACCGACTGTTGGGCGGCCGCTCGGTTCGAGCGTTTTCCGGAATGGCAGGCCAGCGGTGCCAATCCACGCGGTTAACGAATAGTGGAATCAGAAAGGCGTACCCGAATCCCGACGAGGCCTCGCGCATGACGATGTCGCCATTCTCTGCCCTCTGAAAGGTTCGGGTGTTGTAGGCCCAAGCTGGCGCAAGGAAGAAGAAGAACGAGAAAATGCGCTTGCGCATCGGCAACCCGCGAGCGCTACAGGTGAAGCCCAAGATGCGCTCTTCTCCGCCAAGAGGCCCGTGAACGTTCCAACTCGAGTCCGGCACCAGCTCGAGTAATCGCTGTGTTTGGACGCCCGTTTCATCAACAGCGATGACAGACAGTCGATTTGAGCTAGGTCCTCTGAGTTCAACGCGAGACGGCCTCGCTTTTGCCGATGTTCTTGGCACGCTTGTCCCGGTTTCGGATATGGTGTCGGCATCAACCCAACTGAAAACAGCCTCGGTCAGTGGCATCCGTAAACAGCCCTCGGTGCAACTCTTGGTATCCGCGGCATCGTCAAGACAAAATTGTCCGCTAAGGTCGGGACACTCGCCCTCGCGCACAGCGGTTAACGGTGGCCATTCCTTGGGATAGGGCTTGTGACTCATGTAGACGCAGGCCGTTGTTGACAGCGTCATGACCAGCATGACGAGCACCATGAGCGTCTTACCTGCAATGCAAGGCGGCACCCAAGTTTCTGTAGCCGAAACGCTGACGGTGCTGTTTGCCCTCAGATCGTATGGGTAGCAAAGACCCGACTGCCTCTGGCCTATTCGTTGATTCGGATTGCTGTACATCGATCTTCCCCGGCCTCATTCCAATGGGGCGACGTCAGCCTCACCGCAGCATCGCCCTTGTTGACCTGAATGGGGTGGACTGGTCAGTGGAGCGCAGCCCCGGTGAACTCGCGGTTCGGCCAAGACCGATTGGCCACAGGCCAAGGGAGCCCATTGGGCCCTTAGGTTAAGGTACCTGTGTCAGATGAAGGCAATTGTGAGGCTCGCAAGTGCTTCCCGCCGCACGGACACTGCCAACTTAACTTGACAAGTAGGCTAAGGGCGTAACCAAAATGTGAACCTGCTCAATCCGCGATTCAATAGGCAAATTTACCCAAACCCGACTGAATCTGGCCTCATCCGCGGCATCCACTCGACAACATGCCCCCCAACCGCCTCAGCATCCTCGTCGCCCTGGAGGGATCGGACGAGGGGCTGAGGCGAGCCCTGAGTTCGGCCGAGCGCAGCCTGGGTGAACTGGCCGTCTCGGCCAAGAACGCGGGAGAGAAGGCTTCCGCCGGTGTCGCCGAGGTCAAGGCGGGCATGGCGGCCTTCGGCGACCAGGTCAACCGGGCTAAAGGCCAGTTGCTCGCCTTCCTGACGATTAGCTGGGCCGCTGGGAAAGCGCAGGAGATCGTGCAGATCGCTGACGCCTGGAACCAGATGGCAGCGCGGCTGAAGTTGGCCACCGCGGGGCAGCGCGAGTTCTCGGTCGCACAGCGTGAACTGTTCGCCATCGCGCAACGCATCGGTGTGCCGCTGCAGGAGACGGCGACGCTCTATGGCAAGCTCCAGAAAGCCGTCCGTGGCTTGGGAATGGAGCAGCAGGACGCGCTTGCATTGACCGAGAGCATCTCGCAGGCACTGCGAATTTCCGGAGCCTCAACTGCAGAAGCCCAGGCCGCCCTGTTGCAGTTTGGGCAGGCGCTGGCGGCCGGCATGCTCCGGGGCGAGGAGTTCAACTCGGTCGTCGAGAACAGCCCGCGTCTGGCGCAGGCCTTGGCCGATGGCCTGAACGTCCCGATCGGCCGTCTACGGAAATTGGCCGAGGAAGGCCGCCTGACCGCCGACGTGGTAGTCCAGGCGCTGATGAGCCAGAAGGACATTCTGGCCGCGGAGTACGCGCAGCTGCCACAGACGGTCAGCCAAGCCTTTCAGCGGCTCGGCAACGCCTTCGGCCAGTGGCTGAATCAGGTCGACACCGCCACCGGGTTCACACGCACCCTGGCCCAGGCGCTGACCGCGCTCTCGGCGAATCTCGACACCGTCATGGCGTGGCTCAAGCGCCTCGCCGAAGTCGGGTTGGCGATTCTGATTTATCGCCTGCTACCGGCACTGATCACTGCCTGGGAAACGGTCGGCGTGGCTGCCGTTACCGCGGCCCACGCCTCTGCCGCGGCTTGGCTCACGGTCAACCAACTCTGCCGCCATCGCCTCGCTGGGTGTGCTGCGCACCGCGTTCGCCGCGCTGGGCGCGTTCGCGGTCGGCTGGGAGATTGGCACCTGGCTCTCCGAGCAGTTCGTCGTCGTGCGCCGCGTCGGCATCGCCATGGTCGAGTTGCTGCTGAAAGGCGTCGAGCAACTGCAGTACCGCTGGGAAGTGTTCGCGGCGCTGTTCACGGCCGAACGGATCGATGCGGCGACGCGCCGTCATCAAGCGCGTCTCTCCGAGATGAACCGGATCTTTGCCGAGATGGTCGCCGACGCCGGCAAGGGAACGGCCGCGGCCCAGAATGCGATGACCACCGCCGCCGCCGCCGCCGCCACCGCCACCGCCACCGCCGAGGAAATCACCCAGCGACTCGCCGCGGTCCGGCAAGGGACGCAGGAAGCAGTCGGGCGCGGGGCGGAAGCGGTGCATGCGGCGTTGGACAAGGTCAAGACGCGGCTGACCGCCGTCGAGCAGGCCGCCACCCAGTCCAGCCAGACCGCTAATGAGGCCACGGCGAAGATAGCCGAGGGCTATCGCTCGCTGACCACCGTGGTCGAGAGCACGCTGCAACAACAGGTCGTCGCCGTCCAGGCGCACTACCAGCAGGAACAGGCCGCGCTGGAGACGGCGCGGCAGTCGGAAGCGGCCAAGCTCACGCAAGCCACCCGGCTGCTGACCGACGCCCTGGCCGAGCAGACCCGGCTGCGCCAGCAGGCGACTACCGACAGCTTGTCGCTGCTCGATCAGGAGTCCCTGGCCCGCCTCGAAGCGGCGCGGCGTCACGGTGTGACCGAAGCTGAACGCGAAGCCAATGTGCAGCGCGTTGAGAATGAGATTCTCGCGACGCGTCGGCAGACGTTGTTGGTCGCCGTGGCCGAGTACCGGCAGCACATCGACGCGCTGAATGCCGAAGCCAATCGGCATCTGTCCGAGATCCAGCGCATCGAGGAACAGAAGCGACTGCTCTCGCTCAGCACCGAGGAGCGCATCCGCGAGATCCTCCGCCAGGGTATGAGCGAGGCCCAGGCGCTTGAAGACCGCAAGGCGCAGATCGCCTAGTACCAGGCCGCCGCCCGGGCACAACTCGCCGCCGGTGAGTTCGAACAGTCGCGCCAGTTCGCGCAGAAGGCGCTGGATCTCGCGGCCCAGGTCGCCAGCAGCCAGGCCAGCGAAGCCCGGCGCAGTACCGACGCTCAGCGGCAGTCCGAGCAGGCGGCGACGCAAGCGGTGTCCCTCGAAGCGCAGTCCCGTGACGCCTACCGGCGTAAGGAATACGCGACGGCGGTGCAACTGCACCGGCAGGCCGAAGCGCTGCGGACCGAGAGTGCGCAAAAGGCGCGCGAGGCGGATCAGACGGCCGTGGTCGGCAAGCAGCAGATCAGTCAGGCGATCGGTCAGATCCGCACCTCGGAAGACCTGCTGCGCCAAGCGGTCGAAGGCGAAGCCCGGGCGCACCAGACCGCGGCGCAGACCGCTGTATCCGCCCGGGAGAGCATCCGCCAGACGCTGAGTGCGACCGCCGCGGAGATCGAGCAGGTCACCGCCCGGCTGCGGCAGGGCGTCAGCGTCGCGATCGACGCCGACACCGCCCGGTTCGACCAAGCCATCTTCGCGCTGGACCGCACTCTGTCCGAGAAGGACTATCTGCTGGCGATCCAGGCCGATCTGACCCAGGCCGAACGCCAACTGCAGGACTACGCCGCGCGCCTCAAGGCCGGCGAAACACTGCCGGTGGATGCTGATGTGTCCCACGCCCAGGCCGCGCTGACCCGGCTCAAGGCCTATGCCGAGGAACACGCCGAGTTCGAACTGAGTGTGGTCACCGCCAAGGCCGAGACGGCGCTCAGCAATGTCGCGCGGCAGATCCAGGCGCTGAGCCAACTGGAGACCGAGTCGCAGCATCTTGTCTCGACCAACGTCGCTGCAGCCCGCGCCGAGATCCAGAGCCTGAACGGCGCCAACACGGCGAGCACCCACACCATAACCATCCGGCGGGTCGAAGCGAATGCCGCTGGCGGTTTGGTCGGGTCGGGCGTGCGGACCTTCGCGCGCGGTGGTTCGGTCGCATCCATCTTCCCGCGGATGCACGGCGGTTCGGTGTCGGGCTTCGGCAACCAGGATACGGTCCCGCGAACGCTCGAATTCGGAGCCTTCGTGCTGCGGAAGGCCGCGGTCCGGAAATACGGGAATCCCGCTTTGAGCCGCATCGCCAACGGGGTCGCCCGCTTCGCGGCCGGCGGCACCGCGAAAGCCACGCCGACGGAGGACACGCGCGCGCGATCGTCCCTGCCGAAGCAGAACCGCGACGCGTCCGAAGCGCTGCAGATGATCGAACTCGGCTTGAAGGGCATCGAGGGCTTCACCGGCCGCTTCCAGTGGGCCTACGGTCCTTCCGCGGGTCTCAACTTCCGCGTCGACACGCTGGCCAACTACAACCGCCAGGCGCAGCAGGATCGGGGACTCATTGCTGGGTTCATCGACCGCCCGCAGCTGACCAGCTATGAGCAGGAGACGCTGGAGCGGATCAAGGAGACCTGGCGCCTGGCGATGCGCGCCGCGTTGAATTGGGGCGACGATCTCGAACGCGGGGTGATCGATTACCTGGACGAACACCAGGCCGAGTTCTACGCGCGTGGCGGCATCGCCGGTTCCGATACCGTGCCGGCACTGCTGACGCCGGGCGAGTTTGTCGTCAGCAAGTCCGCCGTGGGCCGGCTCGGTGTCGGCTTCCTTGAGGCGCTGAACAACTTGAGCGTGCCCGCCCGCGCCCTGGCGACAAACGTGCAGGGCTTCGCCGAGGGTGGTTGGGTGCAAGCCACCCATAGTGACAGGGTGCCGCGGTCAGCGCTCACCGACCTACCGGCGGCCACGCCCGCCCGGACGATCCGCGTGGAGCTCGCTGCCGGGAATCGCACCGTGACCGCCAGCGTCGATGCCCGCGACGAAGCCCGTCTGCTCGACTTGCCGAAAGCCGCCCAGTCCCGGGCGACCTGATCCAATGAACCTGACCAACCTGGCCACCGGCAGTGTCGTCACGCTGCCGGACGATCTGCTGTGGGCGGACGAACATGCCTGGACGCCGGTCGTGGCCTCCAACTCGTATCTGCTGACCGGCGCGTTACTGGTGCAATCGGCGGTCCGCCAGGCCGGGCGGCCGATCACGCTGGTGGGACCGGTTGACATGGCGTGGGTCACGCGCAGCGTGGTGGACACCCTGTACGACTGGGCGGCCTCGCCCTTGGGCGAAACATCCGGCCGCTTTGAACTTGCCATGCCGGATGACCGCAGTTTCGCCGTCGCCTTCCACCACGCTGCGACTGCAATCGAGGCCGAACCCGTCCTGGGTTTCCCAGCCCGCTCGGAGGCCGACTTCTACCGCCTGACGTTGCGTTTCCTGACCCTCTGATCTCTTCCCGGATTGCCCATGGCCATTCTGACCGGCGACGTGAAGCTCGTCGCCTCCCAAGTGCTGTCCGACGTCGACGAGGGCAGCGGTGCGCCCACCGCGGTGGTGATCGAGGATGGGGCGAGTAATGCGCTGTTCGAGGACATCTCGGAACTCGATCGCGCCGGCGGCCGGGTCAACCTCCGCAAGGTCTTCGCCAGCATTCAGACCGACACCACCGACACGTACCTCGGCGAGCTATTGTCAAAAGTGGTGTTTAGGGCCGTGCTCGTGGGCTGAGTCAGGCGGCCAACACCTGCTGTTCCGGTGG
>NZ_JBSYXP010000033.1:0-8946 GCF_054172105.1 Methylolobus aquaticus | reverse complement strand
CGCCCCGCCCCTCCACCGCGTCAACCCAAGACCCGGGCGACAGTGCGAGTAGCCACTAAATTCAAGGCATTGGGACCAAGCCGGAGGCAGCGACAAGAGCGGCAGGCTTGACCCTCGAAACGCTCGCGCGCAGGGTCAGTGAGCTGGAGCAGCGGTTGAACCGCGAGGGTTCATGACGCCGGCATCGGTTTCGGAACAAACCGTCAGCAGTGTCACAAGTTGAGACATGACTCCCGAGACAACCGACCAAAAGCTCCATGCCAGGGAGGCAAAGTGGATCTTCTCCTTCCACGGTCTTCTTGGTATCCCGATCAGAACGGCAACCGGCAATTTGTAAGTGGGCTTACTAAGCTTGCCATGACAGCACAAAGCAGATGGACGGATGCTGCATGTTGCAGGAATCAGAATACGCACTGTATCCGATACGGAGTCCCCTTCTCGAGACACTAGGTCGGGTCCGAGTGCTTCGGTGTCGTACTGCTAGGGGTGAGCGGATTCGCTCCTCCGATCAGGCGGCTACCGCAAAGGGTACGTCAGCCACGAGTACCCGCATTGCTCGTGCGACCTCCCGCCTGACCGTTCCTCTTCTTCACGCAAGGTTCCAGCAACATCATGACGGCGCTGCCAGGCGCACTGCTCTTTTGCACGACTGGCAGTCCTTACGCTCAGCTTTCCACAAAAACAGGCTCCGCCACAGCGGCGGGCTTTTCATTCCAATGCCATTTTTCGCCGACTTTGCACGTCATACAGATCGATTGCACGGTTCTGCATCGACGACGTCGTAAACTCGATTTCAAGGTCTTTGTATGTATATATATTGGAGATGCGTCATGAAGACTTTAAAGAATCTCATTATAATGATTGCGCTATCGCTATCATGTCTTTATCTTGGGCCGTCTTATGGAGATACGGCACGAGATAACGATGTTTATTTCATTTTCCAGGGGAACTGGGCAGCAAATCCATCATTTGCTTTGACGAATATTGTGGCGACCCAGATGGACACCTATCAGGGTATCCAGCAATGGGCGTTCATAGCAAATATGAATGATCCGGCAAATATGGCGCCGGCCTTGCATATACAGGTGACGATTGGGCGAAAAGGCTCCGCAGACGTCGCAAACTACTTCAATTCAAATTTATATGATGGTGCCATCGCCGACGAAGTCATAGGCGCGGCCATGGACAATACCCCAGGCGATTTAAATTTCTGCATCCGCGGTGGACTCACGATCAGCGGAAAGACTTACGACATCCTGCTCGGACAGGGACACAACTCGTTGAGTCAGAATAATTGGTGGATTGGTGGACCAGACCTTACCGGCTTCGCTGTTACAAAAACTATGGTAACAAAAGATGGTCGATATAAAATTACTCTGGGATCAGATGATCGCACTTTTATTGTTTCTCCACAGCCTATCGCAAATAATTGGATGGAGCAGCACGTAACGGTTGATTCGGTGCCGCTGTCTAGCGTGTCGATGCCAGGTACCCACGATTCAGGTACTTATGCTATTCCTGAAACACAGCCGGCAGTAAACGGGTCTATGACGCAATATATATCGATTATTTCACAACTGAATGCCGGAGCAAGAGTGCTCGATATTAGGCTTGGAGATAGCCCGAACAAAAATGACAATTCGCTCTATGTGTGGCACGGGTCCGACCAAACAACGCTTTCCTTTGACTCGGTGTTGAGGCAAGCGACTGATTTCCTGGCAATGAACCCTAAAGAAACCGTGGTAATGTTGATTAAACATGAGCACGGTAGTTCCGACATTACGGCACGCTTTCTTCAGGCGCTGAGCGCTAACAGCCCGGATTGGCAGAGGTTCTGGCTGCAGGACTACATGCCAACGATCGGGGATGTACGAGGAAAGATCGTCATTGTAGATCGCGACGGGGCAACCGGAGTGGGAATCTCCGTCGATTGGCAGGATAACGGCACGTTTAACTCTTCTCGGAATGTTAGTTTCAGAATACAAGACCTTTACTGGCTCGGCTGTATAGATTCTGCCTATGCAGTGTTGTATCCGACCCTGGTGTGCAACCAATCTAACTGGCAGACGAAGGTTAATGCCGCAACAAGCCTGATCAGTGATGCCAACTCAAATCCAGCATATGCTGATGATTGGATTATTAACTATCTTTCGGCCACAAATGGTAAAAGCCCGTTCATACCGGCCTATCTTTACAATGATGTGGCAAAGCCAATTAACCTACTGGCGGAACAGACCTTTGGCCTAGCCTACGCGTTTGGCCGACAACCAGCGCGATATGGTACAACGATGGTGGATTTTGCGGGAATTTATGATCAGTTAACGCCAAATATATTTTCAATGGTGATAGGTGCAAATGGCGCCCTCAGTTCTCCGAAAGAAAGTCGAGTCGCTGTATCGTTTTACTCAGAGCATCAAGAGTCGGAGGAAAAATACAGCCCGACACTCATGGCTGCTAAGGTGATCGGGGCTGGGTTCAATAGCGCGGATGATTACCGCACTCATGTTAGGATCGGCTTCGGCGAGGCGGGAGTTAACCTAGCCAAGCTCCTGTCGTCAGCATCAAAATTTGAATTCAGAATGGCGGGTTACAATTATGAGACTAGGTTTAAGAATGACCCGAAGGGAAGATTTCATGATGTGAAGGGAGGGCGAGTTGTTGTCTCAAAGGCGGGTGAGAAAGCGACGTTCAAATGGGACGATAAGAATTTGGATGTCTTTATAAAAGCTGAGAACCCAGCCGATAACAACAAGAACATATTTAGCCCAAGAGGTAAGAGAGGCAATATATCCGGAACGCGGAAATTTGAAGTGGACCTCGATTGGCTGCACTGGGAGGGAACCCTGTCTTACAAGGGCGTAGCGCGTACCTCTGAGTCAGCGGTGAGTGGCAACCGATTGAAGACATGGCGCGTACGAGGTAGTAACCAAGAGTGATCTCGGCTGCTAGTTGAGAAGGGAGGGGGATGTGATCTTTCGCTACCTCCTCCTCTTCCTTCCTGCTCGGGTGCGAGAGTACCTGTCGTATAGACTTTCCGGTATATGGTTTCGGGCGCGCAGGGTCAGTGAGCTGGAGCAGCGGTTGAATCGCGAGGGGTCATGATGCCCACCTCGGGCTCGCTGCCGACCGGAAAAGTGTCACAAGTTGAGACAACTCTTGGTCCTTCATCGGTCACTCGATCTCAACTTTTCGCGATTCTCGGCGATTCGAGGGCGATTTGAATCTGAGTTGAGGAAAATTGCCGAGAGTGCGGCCCAGTAGCCAAAAATCGATTCGCGATCGATAAAAGTAGAGCGCAAAACACGGGCTGGACATGTGAAGTTGGCCACCCGGCACGCCGGGCGATCCCACTTCACTCGGCTTTATTTGCACCGTCATGCTCAACGGCAATTGATCATCGTGACGCCGCAGCAAGGGTGGCTGCCTGTTGACAGGTCATCGTCGCATTGCTTGAGCTGGCGCCGGTGACTAAACCCGATGTAGCAACGCCATCTATATACGTTGGGATACAGGCGCATGCCAGCGCGACTTCCGTTGCCGCAAGCGAGGTCCCGCTCACTGTTGGGAAAGTGACGATAATCCCACCCGTCGCGTTCTGGTCATTGACACAATTCATGTAGTTAAGCGTAGGCGCGGTCGGGAGTGAGTATTCGCATGTGGTAGTGCTCATCCCAGTCACCGATGATGCTGGGTACGTACAATCAGACGTCGCATTCCATTCCACAGATTGTGCGGTCAGCGTGAAGGTGTTCGCATTGAAGGTGGTGTTAACGCTTGGATTGGTCGCGTCGCTTGGGAACGTGCCGGGCACCGTGGGGCTATAAAGCTGTGTTGGCGGCTCAAAGGGCGCATTTCCGTCCGCCGAATCCCCCAGCTGCAACCAGCCGTTGCCGTCTACTATGATATCCGATCCCGTCAGAATTGCCGTCCAAATACTTAGCGCGTTACTCGCTGGCGGGTTGATCTGACAATCGTTTCCCTGGCAGACATTTGTATAGGAAGGCGGGTTCTGCGCCTCTGCATTAGGCGGATTTATCGTGCCCGTGCACGTGCCCTGCAAAATGTTCCCAATAACGCTTAAAGTATTTATCGCCTGTGATCCGGCTCCACTATTGCAATCACCGCTAATGTAGGCCGTATAGTTCGACAGAAGAGGGGGCACGTCTGTGTCAAATGCCGTATACCCTTCTTTAATCATGAGCGTGTTGATTTCGGCTTGAACCGCGACGTTGGTCAGGAATATTCCGAGCAGATTACTCGCTGAATACGTCTGATTCACTACAGCCGGAGCGGTCGCTGTTAGCGGTAATGTGGGGTTCGTAGTAGTCGTGTAGGCGCTTGCAATCGTCGCGTTCAAATTACTGATAAGCGCGCCGGTTACTGAGGTAGCCCCCTGAACAAGCGCGGTCGCTACTTTGCCCTCCGGCACCGATTGGATTGCACTGACCAAAGCATGGACGGCCGCATCAGCGGCAGCCTGAAAAATCTTACCCCATACACTTTCCTTCGTGGTAGTCGGATTACTGTTCGCAGCTATGAACGCTTGAGAGTACGCCTTTGCCGCCAATTGCGCCGCACCCGGGTAATTCTGCGGGCTAGACTGTGAACCCAAAAGCCATTGAACATAATTGGATGCGGTTGAATTCAAAATAAAAATTGGGTTTTGGTTATTTGATCCATTAATTAATTCGTACGACATGCTTGCCAGATCACTGGCATTTGTAAGTGGCGATGATACTGTTGCCAAGCAGGCAAGTATTTTCGCGGCAAAACTGCTAATAATGAACGGATCGCCGATAGCGTAGGTAAAGTGCCCGCCCATGACCGGCGTCCACGAAACCGCCGGGTCGAGTTGCGCAGGGTTATCATTGTTCGGTTGGACATAGGTCGCCAAATTGATCGGTAACGTCGGCATATTCACGGTCAGAATCGCCGGATAGGGCGATATTTGGCTGTAGTTGTTGTAATTAATGCCCGACCAAAGGCCACCGTAAACGCTGCTTGAAGGGTTCCAGTTAAAAATCATACTCCCTGTTTGCGCACTTTGAGCTGTAAACCCGGCCCCGCATGGATTAGGGTTCGTTGGCCATGATAGAGAGGCTGGATCCGGATTTGTGTAGGAGGTCTGATTGTTAAGGCAGAAATAACTATTGCTACAACTATATAGAGCCGGTGAAACACCGCCATAGCAAGGCTGATCTGGCTGACTTGGGTTACCCTCGGCAACCGGATTAATATCAGAGTTAGCGAACCACCCTGGATAGGCCGGATACCAATAATTTGCTGAAATCCAGTAAGTCCCGTCGGAATAGGAGTAGTATCCTGTATTTCCGCTCTGCAAGGCGTTCTGAGAGGTGGCAAAGCTGGCTATCGCTATATCTGCGTTAATCCCAGCGGGCGAGGTACACGAAAGGTACCAACTATCACCCATTCCGGGTGTATTCCATGTCCAGTTATTGAAAGCGGAACTCAGTAGTGTCGCTGAAACAGGGCTCCCACCACCAGCAAGTGCCTGCTGGCCTGGTATAGGGGACGCAATAGGCGAATAAGGCCAATCAAAGAAAATGTAACTACTTGTAAAATAATCGCTTGTTCCTTTGCCTGAATAATAATAGTTGCTTTGATTATTTTTTACGACATAAGGGATGCCATCAGGGTTGAAAAACGCCGGCGCATTATATTCACCTGAATTCAGCCAACCATTGTTTTTAGCCGATGACGAGTAAGCTGCAGCGTTCGCGCCAGCACCGCTTGCGGTTAGGGTGCAATTTTGGTTAGTTAGATTATAGAAGTAGTACGACAAAACCCCCTGGCCTTGAGCAAATGCCGGCATTGAGGGATTTGCCGGGGCCATTACAACTCCGATCGGAGAAGGCGGCGCGGCACGAAGGGCGGTGGAGCCACAAAGCACGATCACAATGAAATATGGCTTGTAATTCACGTCATTTACCTCATTCTATCGCCACGGATAGGCCCTGTACGGCGATGGAGTTATTAATGTTATTGCCTTCGATTGCGCTCGCTCCATGGCGGTTATTGAAGGTGACATAGCTTCCCCCAGCGCGGACTCTGAAAGCCGTAAGCGTATTCCCATGAAACAAGCAATCTGTCAAAACTGGCTGAGCGGAGAGTCCTCCTTTCGCCAGTGATCGGCCACAATTGACTCGTCTCTTCTTTAACGTGAGCGGAATGACGTAAGTGCGCGTACCCATTCCCGACAGAATGAGCGCCGCGTATTTTTTCGGGAAGGGATTCGTCACGCCATTGTATGAGAGCCACTTCGGGATTAGTGCGACTTCATTGATATGGTCACGAAACTGACTGATCGAAGTGAGCGAGCTGATCTTGTCAGGGTGACGATATCTCTTGGACTTGGGAATCTTTTGATTGACATGCGTGCGGGAACGAATCTCGTGTGCTTCACCGGCCTGGATATTCGATGCGACACCTCCGATCGGACAAGGTGAGGTCGCGCTATTTGGGTCCGGCTTATACACCAGATAGTTACCCGGGAGTACATCATTGAGTTTTGTACTTAGACTGCGCGATTTACAGTCCGCCCCTTTGTTGCGGGTGGAGGGATTGAAATGACGGATCGCAAAGCCTTCGCCTGTTGCCCTGTAAGCCGCGGTCCTTATGGTCGTTACAAGTCCAGGGGTGATAGCAAACGACAGTTCAAATCCGCCGCGGTCGAATCCATCCTGCGAATATAGAACGTAATCCCCGGGCGCTAGAGGCTTGAAGATATTTGGAGTAATGCCTTCGTCGACGAGCCCCAGGATTGACTTATCCTTGGTACGAATAAGCCACTGGCTGCCCATCTCTGGCTTAAGGCTGCTCAGAAGGCAGAGGCCGGTTTGTTGATGATGGCTACCGGTGCAGGCTTCCGGATACGTCACCGGTATCTTGTCTATAACGGGAACCTGCGTCGATTCAGCAGCCGCGTTCGTCGCCGGGGATGCCGAGAGGACTAGAGCCAGAAACCTTATAAATGTAAAAGAAATGGAATATCGGACATCGCCCTGATTCATTTGTCATCACCACGGAGAGGATGCGAATACTAAAGGGACAGTACGAGCTATGAGCGAATCGCTATTACCCTGTTGGCACTGCCATTGCTGAACTCCGGTCAGGTCGCTGCTTCGCGTTGACCGTTACGGAACACGGTTGACTGCATGAGAAAAAGAGGTTAACCGAGGCATTGGAATATGCCAATCAGGCAGTAGCTTAGACAAATTAAGGCAAGAACCTAAGTCGGAACTGAGCCGTTCATGGAATTCGCTGTATGAGTTCGGAGAATTGTGAAACTTGGCTGGTTTCGTTGCAGTGTTTCGGGTCGCAGCGGTTAATACTGCGTTGAATTTGGCGCGTGGCCTTCAGTTATCCGCCCTTATATCTCGATTCGGTTCCTCGCACGGGAGAGAATCCCCGGCTGATCACCGGGAGGGGGGGCGGGGAAGTCGTGTCCGCCCTGAGGCTCTGAGCCTCAAACGTGGATGGAACTCTCCGCCGCCCGCACTGGCCTGCACAGTCCGTACGGAATGCGTAGGCCTCCGCCGCCTCTGGGGATGAGCCGGTATGACCATCAGGTTGAACTGGGCGTGTGGTCCTGATCGTTGCTTCTCCGTCTCGACTTCAGCAAGGGTTCCCTATTAGCAGTTCCGCATTCGTTTCCGTCGGCGTCGACATCGCCAAGAAGAAGTTCGATGCTGCCGGCTTGCAGGATGGCAAGTACCGTCACAAGGTCTTTGATAACACGCCCGAAGGCTTTGCCGCCCTCGTGGCTTGGCTGACTAGCTTCGGGCCGGCGCCGATCCGCGTCACCTTGGAGGCGACCGGCGCCTACAGCGTGCCGCTCGCCGAATTCCTCGCGGACCAGGGTCTCTGGGGTAGCGTGGTCAATTCCTGGCAAATCAGAGCCTTCGCCAAGAGCGAATTGTGCCGCGCCAAGACTGACCCCGCCGATGCCACACTGATCGCACGCTCTGCCCAGGAGCGTCAACCAGCCCTGCTGGAATCCACCGCCACCCACGATCCGCGAACTTCAAGCCCTGCTGCGCCGCATCGAACAGCTGCTCGAGGTGCGGCAGATGGAGCGCAATCGCCTGGACGCCGCCCCGGCCGCCACCCAGGCCTCGATCCGGGCGCTCATCGCCACCTTGAACAAGAGCTCACTACGCTCCGGGCCACGATTCGCCAGAAGATCGACGACGATCCCGAAGTTCGCGGACGACGCGACCTGCTCAACACCATCCCCGGTCTCGGCGAAGCCACCATCGCTCATCTACTCGTGTTATTCATCCCGCATTATGGCTTCCACAGCGCCAAGCAGGTGGTCGCCTGCGTGGGCCTGGCACGCAACCCCTATCAGTCCGGTAACGCGATACACACCCGCCTCTCGAAGGTCGGTGATGCCCTCCTGCGCAAGATCCTGTTCATGCTGGCCTTGGTCGCTTGGAAATATAATCCGATCGTCCGCGCCTTCTGCGAGCGACTCAAAGCCAACGGTAAATCCGGCAAGGCCGTCGCCTGCGCCGCCATACGCAAACGGCTTCACATAGCTTTCGGCGTCATCCAATCCGGTAAGCCGTTTGATCCCCATTACGTGCTTGCGAACTGACGCTCAAGACTGTGTCCACGCTGCGACAACGGTTCGCGGCCCGAACCCGGCGCCGTCGTCACGCGCCCCTTACCGTAATTGAGATGATTTGGCGCAGCCCGAAGTTTATTTCCTCGAACCTAGGGACACTTCTTGACATTGGCCCTTTCGGAACTGAATCCGTGTTGATGGTCCGAGTTGGGCGGTAATCGTTGGGGATCCGGAAGGTTCTCGTGTCGCTAGTGTGACGTTCGCAACAAATCTTTAGCGTTAGCAGGCTGGTGAAAAACTCCGAAGGCGTTGTGTGGCGGGGGCTCCGGCGTTCTGGACGGGGTAAAATACGGTAT
>NZ_JBSYXP010000032.1:0-10180 GCF_054172105.1 Methylolobus aquaticus | reverse complement strand
CTGACCGCATTGGTCCGCGCCTGGCGGCGCTGGAGCGGGCAGGCGGCGCTCGGTGTCGAACTGGAAGGGCACGGGCGCGAGGACCGTTTTCCGGACCTCGACCTGAGCCGTAGCGTCGGCTGGTACACCAGCGTCTACCCGCTGCGCCTGACCGCGCCGGACGACCTGGGCGCCGCCATCCAGGCCGTCAAGGAACAGCTGCGCCAGGTGCCCGACCACGGTCTGGGTTATGGGGTGTTGCGGCATCTCGGGCCGGACGCAATGCAAAGGGAACTCGCCGCGGCGCCGCGGCCGCCGCTGACCTTCAACTACCTGGGGCAGTTCGACGGCAGCTTCAGCGCCGCCGCGCTGTTCGTCCCGGCGCCCGAGGACGCCGGGGCCGACCGCGACCCGGCGGCACCGCTGGCGAACGAACTGGAACTGAACGGCGAGGTCTACGGCGGGCAACTGCGCTGCAGCCTGACCTACAGCCGGGCCCGCTATCGGGCGGCGACGTTGCAGCCGCTGCTGGAGGCCTACCAGGACGAACTGCAGGCGCTGATCGCGCACTGCCTGAGCCCAGCAGCGGGTGGCCTGACGCCATCGGACGTCCCGCTGGCGTCGCTGACCCAGGCCCAGCTCGATGCGCTGCCGGTCCCGCACCGCGACCTCGACGACCTCTACCCGCTCTCCCCCCTGCAGCAAGGTCTCCTGTTCCATGCGGTGCAGTTCGGAGCTGCCGATCCGTACTTCTATCAGCGGATCTTCCGGCTCCGCGGGACGGTTGATCCCGATCGGTTCACTGCGGCCTGGAATGCCGTGACCCGGGGTCACGAGGCGCTGCGTTCGCTGTTCCGATGGGACGACGCCGGGCAGCTGCTGCAATGGGTCATGAAGTCCTGCGAGTCGGTGGTTCCCGTGGACGACTGGCGCGATGCCTCGGCTGCGGAACAGCAACTACGGCTGGCCGAACAGCTCGCGACCGAGCGGCAGCAGGGGTTCGAAGGCCACTCGGGTCGCACCGTGCTGCGCCTGATCCGGACCGCCGACCGGGACTGGTGGCTGGTCTGGAGCCAGCACCATATCGCCCTGGACGGCTGGAGTACCGGCGTCGTGCTCCGTGATCTGCTGCGGGCTTACCGCGAGCAGTCGTCCGGCTCCGGAACGCTGACACCGGTCGGAACCTACTCGCACCGAGACTATCTGCATTGGCTGGCAGTACGCGATGAGGGCGAGGCACTCGGCTATTGGCGTGACGTATTGGCTGGATTCGACACGCCCACGCCGCTGCCATTGGCGCGGAGGATGCCAGACGACTCTGACGCGGTCGGCTACGACGAACAGACCCTGCGCCTGGATGAGGACGAGATGGTGCGGGTGCGGGCTGCGGTGCGACGCTACGGCATCACGCCGAGCACGCTGCTGCAGGCCGCCTATGCACTGTTGTTGGGGCGTCATGCCGATACCGCCGATGTGGTGTTCGGCATGACGGTGTCGGGACGCTCGGCGCCGGTTCCGGGTATCGAGGACCGCGTCGGCCTGTTCATCAACACGGTGCCGGTGCGCGTGCGGCTCGAATCGGCGCGGTCGGTGGGGTCCTGGCTGCAGCAGGTGCAGCAGGAGAGCTCGCAGAGACAGGAATTCGAGTTCGCGCCGCTGCCGGCCATCCAGCGGGCCTCCGAACTTGGCGACGGTCGCGGCCTGTTCGATGCGATCCTCGTGTTCGAGAACTATCCGCTCGATCAGGCGCTGCGGGATGACTCCGGCGACTTCCGTATCGAGTTGGCCGATTTCCCGGGCGCCAGGGATACGCGGGGCCGCAACAACTATGCACTGAGTTTGATCGCGCATCTGGACACGGCGTTGACGGTCACTTTTTCCGGAGAGTGCCGGCGCTTCGGGACCGGGGCGATGGCCATGCTGTGCCGGCAATTCCGGTATTTGCTGGCCGCGCTGAGCGCCGATGCGGTGCCGGCGGTTGGCGGCATCGCCCTGCACGGCGAGACGTTGATGGTGGGTTGCGACGGGGATGCCGCACTGCCGCGCTTTCCCGATTTGCTGGCCGCCTGGTCACATCACCTGCAGCACGATGCCGGAGCGGCAGCCGTGCAGGACGAATACCGCAGCCTGAGCCGCGCGCAACTGGACACGGTCGCCAGCCGCCTCGCCTCGGAGTTGCAGCAACTCGGAGCCGGGCCCGAATCGGTGGTGGCGGTGCTGCTCGAACGCTCGACCGAGTTGGTCGCCGCCCTGCTCGGCGTGCTGAAGGCCGGTGCCGTCTATCTGCCGCTGGACACCCGGCAACCGGCGGAGCGTCTGCGGGCGCTGATCAAGGCCAGCGGCGCCCGGGTGCTGCTAACCGCCGGCGTACCGAGCGCGTTGGCCCGCGAGCTGGGCGTGCCGATGCTGGCGGTAGCGATGACGGACACGACCACGGCGGGTGCGGCCATTGCCGCCGCCGGGCCGTTGCCGGAGCAGGCGGCGTACCTGATCTACACCTCCGGGTCGACCGGGACGCCAAAAGGTGTCACGGTCAGCCACAAGGCCTTGACCCACTATCTCCACGGCGTATTGCAGCGCCTGCGTCTTGCACCGGGCGGCAGTATGGCAATGGTTTCCACGCCCGCCGCGGACCTGGGACATACGGTCCTGTTCGGAGCCCTGTACTCCGGCCGCCTGCTGCATCTGGTATCGACGGACTGCGTCGCCGATCCGGAGGCCTTCGCGGCTTACATGGCTGCCAACCGCGTATCGGTGCTGAAGATCGTTCCGAGCCATCTGCGCGGCTTGTTATCGGTGAATTCGCCGGACCCGCTGCCCGAGCAGGCCCTGATTCTGGGTGGCGAGGCTTGTCCGCGCGATCTGGTCGAGACCGTGCGCCGGCTGAAACCGGCTTGTCGCGTGATCAATCACTACGGTCCGACCGAGTCCTGCGTCGGGGTCTTCACCCAGGAAGCCGGTAGCGACCAGGTCGGCGCCGTCGTTCCGATCGGTCGGCCCTTGTCCGGGGTGCTGGGGGCGTTGCTGGACCGCGAGCTGAATCCGGTGCCGCCCGGTGTCAACGGCGAACTTTACCTCAGCGGACCCAGTGTGGCCCGCGGCTATCACGGCCAGCCCGGCCTGACCGCGGAGCGCTTCGTGCCGGCTCCCTTCGGGCCGCCCGGGTCCCGCATGTACCGAACCGGGGATCGCGCGGTCGACGAAGACGGCAGCCTCCATTTCCTCGGGCGCGGGGACGACCAGATCAAGATCCGCGGCTTTCGCGTCGAACCCGATGAGGTCGCCGCGGCCCTGCGCCGCCTGCCCGGCATCCGCGAGGCACTGGTTACGGCAATGGCCGACGAGGCCGATCGCGAACGCCTGCGGCTCGTGGCCTATTACGTGGCGGAACCTGCGGGTGCGCCGGACGCGGAAGCGATCCGGGCCGGGCTCGATGTCGTGCTGCCGGACTATATGATTCCGGCGGTTTTCGTGCCCCTCAAGGCGATACCGCTGAATGCCAACGGCAAGGTGCAACGTGATGCTCTGCCTCCACCGGGCGCCGTTGCAGGCGCGCACGTGCCGCCGCGGACCGAGGTCGAGCGGACGCTGATGACGATCTGGGAGGCGGTATTGAAGCGGACGCCCATCGGGGTGACCGACAATTTCTTCGAACTCGGCGGTGATTCCATCCTGAGCCTGCAGGTCATCGCCCGCGCTCGCAAGGCCGGCATTCGGCTGACCCCCAAGCAGTTGTTCGAGAACCCGACGATCGCCGCGCTGGCGCCCGAACCCGGTAGCCGTAGTGACGCCCAGCCCGAGCGCGCCGCGATTCCGCGCGCCGAGCTCCCCGAGGATGGCCTGCCGCTGTCGTTCGGGCAGCAGCGGCTGTGGTTCCTACAGCAACTCGACCCCGACAGTGCCGCCTACCACATCGCGGGTGGACTGGCCGTCAACGGGACGCTGAACAGTGTCGCCTTGCAGACCGCGCTGCAGTCGCTGATGGACCGGCACGAGGCCTTACGGACCACGTTTCATGGCGTGGACGGCATGCCCTTGCAACGGATTCATTCGGCGCCGCCGCTGCCGTTCCGGGTGCTCGACGTGCCCCGGCAGGAGCCCGCCGCACGCGCCGACTGGCTGCAGGCCCGCAGTGACGAGGATGCCCGTCGTCCCTTCGATCTGGAAGAAGGCCCCTTGTGGCGGGTTACCTTGCTGAGGTTCGATGAGGCGAGGTCCGAACTCTGGCTGAGCCTCCATCACCTGATCGCTGATGGCTGGTCGCTGAATCGTCTGCTGGACGAGCTCGCGGAGCTCTACCGGGCGGCTGCCGAAGGGAGTATGGCCTCACTGTCGCCGCTGACGATCCGCTACGTTGATTTCGCCGTGTGGCAGCGAAACCGGCTGGCCGGTCCGCGCGCTGAGTCGTTGTTGAATCATTGGCGGACTCGGTTGGGTGACGAGCAGCCCGTGCTGGCGCTGCCAGTTGATCGACCGGCCCCGGTGGTGCGCAGTGGTCACGGTGGGCAGCTGGGCTTTGCCGTTCCCGCCGCCCTGGCCGGCCGTATCCGGTCGCTCGCGAACAATGGGGGCACCACGTCGTTTGCGGTGTTGCTGGCCGCGTTCTCCGCCTTCCTCTATCGGCATACCGGCGCGACCGACCTGCGTATCGGTGTCCCGGTCGCCAGCCGTGATCTGCCGGAAACCCAGGGCGTGGTGGGTTTCTTCGTCAACACGCTGGTGCATCGGATCCAGGTGAGCGGCCGGCAAAGCTTCGCGTCATTGATGGCCCACAGCCGGGAGGTCAGCGTCGATGCGCTCGCGCATGCCGAACTCCCGTTCGAACACCTCGTGGAAGCGTTGCAGCCGGAGCGCAGCCTCGGCACGAATCCGCTGTTTCAGGTCATGTACAGCCATCAGCGGCGCGATTTCGGCAAGCTGCGCTCGCTGCCGTCACTGGCAATCGAGCGCATCGAACGGGGCAGCGGTGCCACTCAGCTGGATCTGAGTCTCTACACCGAAGAGGACGAGGCCGGAAACCTGTCGGGTACCTGGGTCTATGCGACGGATCTGTTCGACGCCATGACTGTCGAGCATCTGCACGGCGGTTTCCTGCGCCTGCTTGGTCAGTTGTTGGCGGAGCCCGCCCGCAAGATCGCGGACGCGGATCTGCTCGGCGCTGACGGCACAGCCGCACTGGCCGCGCCCAACGCGACGGCGCGGTCTTACCCCGACCTGCCGGTCCATGAGCTGATCCGCCGCGCGGCCGAGCGCTCGCCCGAGGCTGTCGCTCTGGTGTTTCGGGGACAAACGATGAGCTACGGCGAGCTGGACCGGGCCAGCAACCGGCTCGCGCGGCGGCTGCACCGTCTCGGCGTCGGTCCCGACCACCGGGTCGGCATCGCCGCCGAACGCTCGTTCGAGCTGGTCGTCGGCCTGCTGGCCGTTCTGAAGGCCGGCGGCGCCTATGTCCCGTTCGACCCGGATTACCCGACCGAGCGGCTCGCCTACCTGTTCGAGGACGCGGCGGTCGACCTGATCCTGAGCCAGGACGGCGTCCGGGACCGGCTGCCCAGCGATGTCGGGCTGCTACGGTTAGACCTGGACGATCCCACGCTGACGGACGAATCGGAGGAGCCACCGGAGGTTGAGGTCCATCCTGAACAGCTGGCGTACGTCATCTACACCTCGGGTTCGACCGGTCGTCCCAAGGGAGCCGGCAACACGCATGCGGCGCTCGCGAACCGGCTGCACTGGATGCAGGAGGCCTACCGCCTGGGTGCCGATGACACGGTGCTGCAGAAGACACCGTTCAGCTTCGATGTGTCGGTCTGGGAGTTCTTCTGGCCGTTGATGGTGGGCGCACGCCTCGCGATCGCCGAGCCGGGAGATCACCGCGATCCGGCCCGGCTGTCGACACTGATCCGGGCTTACGGTGTCACGACCCTGCATTTCGTTCCTTCGATGCTGCAGGAATTCGTGGGCAGCGATGACTGCGATGCTTATCCGAGTCTGCGGCGCGTCGTTTGCAGCGGGGAAGCGTTATCTGCCGAACTTCGTGATCGCACGCTGCAGCGCTTGCCGGGAATTGATCTTCACAACCTGTACGGGCCGACCGAAGCGGCGATCGACGTCACCCACTGGACCTGCCGTGCCGATGACGGCGGCCGTGTGCCGATCGGACGTCCGATCGCCAACACGGCGATCCATCTGCTCGACGGCGACCTGAACCCGCTGCCGCCCGGCGTGATCGGCGAGCTGTTCATTGCCGGGGCCGGTCTGGCGCGGGGTTATCACGGTCGACCCGGTCTGACGGCCGAGCGTTTCGTGCCGGACCCGTTTTCCGCGGGCGGTCGCCTCTACCGGACCGGCGATCTGGCGAGCCGCCGGCGCGACGGGACCATCGATTATCTGGGTCGTGTCGACCATCAGGTCAAGCTCCGCGGCTTCCGGATCGAGCTCGGCGAGATCGAGGCTCAGCTAATCGCTCAGCTCGGCGTTCGCGAGGCTGTCGCCGCGCTCCGCGAAGGGCCGGGTGGGGCCCGGCTGTTGGCCTATGTGACCGGCGACGACCGGATGCTCGCTCCGGAGGCGTTACGGGAGGCCCTGCGTGCAACATTGCCCGACTACATGGTCCCGGCACGGATCATCCCGCTGGCGGAGATCCCCCGGACCCACAGCGGCAAGCTCGATCGTCGCGCGCTGCCGGAACCCGACTGGACGGGCGCCGATTACCAGGGTCCCGAGACGCCGGCTGAGCAGGAACTGGCGCGGATCTGGGGCGAATTGCTGGGTGTCGCGCGTGTCGGCCGGACCGATAGTTTCTTTGCCCTGGGCGGCCATTCGTTGCTCGCGGCGCAACTGGTCGCGCGTATCCGGCGTCAGTTCAATGTCGCGCTGCCGCTGCGCACGGTGTTCGAAACCGGGAGTCTGACGGCGCTGGCCAGCGAGTTGGAGATGTTTCAGCCTCAGCCAACCGGCGATGCGGCCCTGTCGGCGATCGACAGCCTGCTCGGCGAACTCGAAGCGTCATGAGCGTTACGACGGTGCAGCCGTCGCCGTCCGCTATCCCGGTGGCGGCGGCTGGAATCCAGTCGGAGTCGCTGGTGCGCCGCTTCGTCGCGCTGCCGCTGGACAAGAAGCGCCAGTTCATCGCGCGTCTGGCCGAGCAGGGTATCGACTTTTCCGTGCTCCCCATTCCGATGGGCCTGGCGGAATCCGAAGCGTGTCCCTTGTCTTGTGCGCAGCAGAGTCTGTACGTGCTGTGGTCGTTGCAGCCGGAATCGGCGGCGTATCACATGGCGGGCGGGGTGCGGCTGCGGGGAGCGGTGGATGCGGCTGCGGTGCGACGGAGTTTCGAGCTGTTGTGCGAGCGGCATGAGCAGTTGCGGACGACGTTTGGGGCGGCGGACGGCCAGCCGTTCCAGCGGATTGCCGTCAGCGCTGCGGTGGCGTGGCGGGAACTGGACTTGTCGCCGGTCGGTGGCGGCGCGGCCTGGGATGAGGCGCAGCGGCAGGCGCTGAGCGCGGCGGACGCGCGGGCGCCGTTTGATCTGGCCGCGGGGCCGTTGTGGCGGGTGACCTGGGTGCGGCTCGGGGCCGAGGTCCACGAACTGTGGCTGACGCTGCACCACCTGATCGGGGACGGGTGGTCGCTGCAGCGGCTATTGGGCGAGTTCGCGGTGGTGTACGCGGCGCAGACCGCGGGGCGGGCCGTGACATGGCCGCCGGTGCCGGTGCGGTATGTCGACTATGCGGTGTGGCAGCGCGCGTGGCTGGAGGCCGGGGAGGGCGCACGGCAACTGGACTACTGGCGGGCGCAACTGGGCGATGAGCCGGCCCCGGCGCTGCTGCCGGTGACGGTGGCGGAGAGCGACGCCGGCGGGCGGGTCGCGTTTGCCTTACCGGCGGCGCTGAGCGTCGGGGTCCACGCGCGGGCCCGGGCCGCCGGCGTCACGCCCTTCGTGGTGTTGCTGGCCGCCTTCAAAGCGCTGCTGTACCGGAACAGCGGAGTGAGCGACATCCGAGTCGGCGTCCCGCTGGCGAACCGGCACCGGGCGGAGACCGAGTCGGTCTTCGGCTACTTCGTCAACACGGTGGTATTCCGCACCGCGGTACACGGCAGCCTGACGTTTGACGAGCTGTTAATGCGGGTGCGGGAGACGGCCGTCGGCGCGCAGGCCCATCCCGACCTGCCATTCGAGCAGTTGGTGGAAGCGCTGCAGCCGGAGCGGAGCCTGGAGCGCAATCCGTTGTTCCAGGTCATGTACAACCACCAGGTGCGGGACGTGCGCCCGCTGGAGACCACGACCGGACTGCGGGTCGAACCGGTGGCGCGGGACAGCGGTGCGGCGCAATTCGACCTCAGTCTCGACACCGAGGACGACGGGGCGGGCGGACTCAGCGGTTTCTTCACCTACGCGGTGGCGCGGTTGGCGGCGGCGACCGTGGCGCGGCTGGCGGCGCAGTACATCGCGCTGCTGGACGCGCTAGTGTCCGATCCTGCGCAGCGGCTGGGCACGGTGGACCTGTTGGGTCGGGAGGATCGGATTGCTCTGGCGGGCTGGAACCGCTGGGTCGCTGAGCCGGTCGGCGAGGGCACGCTATCGGTGCCTGAATTGATCGCCCAACGGGCGATGGCGCAGCCGGGAGCGGTGGCGGTGGTTGCGGGCGATGTGGCCTTAAGCTACCGCGAGTTGGAAGCGGGGGCAAACCGCTTGGCATGGCGGCTGCGGGCGGCCGGGGTGGGTCCCGAGGTGCTGGTGGCGGTGCGGCTGGAACGCTCGGTGGAGTTGATCGTCGCGTTGCTGGCGGTATGGAAGGCCGGTGGGGCGTGCGTGCCGATCGATCCGGAAGCGCCGGCGGCGCGGGTGGCGGAATTGCTGGCGCGAGCCGGTGTGGGTCTCGGACTGACGTCGGGCGGTTTGCCGCCGCTGGCGTCCGACTCCAGCTGCCAGTGGCTGGATCTGGCCACGCTAACGGACGACGACACCGCCCCCCCCGGTTCCGGGCCGGTCGAGAGTGGTCGTGGTCGGCTGGGCGCCCGACCCGGAACCGAGCCGGTGGACGGGGCGACGGACGCGGGAGTTGGGTACGACGCTGGCCCGCCCCCCTCGGTCTCTCACCCGGAGCATCTGGCGTACGTGATCCACACCTCGGGTTCGACGGGGTTACCGAAAGGGGTGGCGGTGAGCCACGGGGCCCTGAGCCGGCATGTGCAGGCGGCGGCCGCGGCCTATGGTCTGAGGCCGGGGGATGGCGCGCTGCACTTTGCCGCGTTCAGCTTCGATGCGGCGGTCGAGCAATGGACCGTGCCCTTGATCAGCGGCGCGCGGCTGGTGCTCAGCGACAGCACCCTCTGGAGCGCCGAGCGGCTGCAGGCGGCCGTCGTGGAGCATCGGTTGACTCGGCTGGACGTGCCGCCGGCCTATTTGGCGGCGCTGGCCGAAGCCGGTATCGAACTGCCCGGCGTGCACTGCACGGTGGGCGGCGAAGCGCTGCCGCAGGCCAGCCTGGAACGGATCCTGAGTCGGTTGCAGCCGGCCTCGCTAACCAATGCCTACGGTCCCACCGAGGCGGTCATCACACCGCTGCTGTGGACGGCGGACGGACCGTGCAGCAGCGCGTATGCCCCGCTCGGCCGGCCGCTGGGGCCCCGCACGGCGTGGGTACTGGACGGCGACCTGAACCCGCTGCCGCCGGGCCTGGCCGGCGAGTTGTTCATCGGCGGACCCTTGCTGGCCCGGGGCTACCACGGCCAGCCGGGGCTGACCGCGGAGCGCTTCGTGCCCGACCCGTTCGGGCCACCGGGGTCGCGGCTGTACCGCACCGGCGACCGGGTCCGGCAACGGTCCGACGGCGTCATCGACTTCCTCGGCCGGACCGACCAGCAACTCAAGCTGCGCGGCTACCGCATCGAACCGGGCGAGATCGAAGCGGTGTTGCGCGCCCAACCGGGGGTGTACGAGGCGGCTGTCGTGCTGCGCGAGGAGGACACCGCCGGCGCGCAGCTGGTGGGCTATGTGGGTGGTGAGGGGCTAACTCCCGAGAGACTGCAAGCGGCCTTGCGCGAGCAGCTGCCGACCTACCTGGTGCCGCAGCGGATCGTGGTGCTGGAGCGATTACCGCGGCTGGCGAGCGGCAAACTGGACCGGCGGGCCTTGCCGGCGCCGGAACGGGCGAGCACGGCGACGCTGGCCCCCCGGACCCCGACCGAAGCGCA
>NZ_JBSYXP010000031.1:0-12398 GCF_054172105.1 Methylolobus aquaticus | reverse complement strand
TCGCGGCGCACCAGGCGCTGGGTAAGGCACTCGACCAGGACCCGCTGTTCGAGGGCGTCACCACTGAAGAAAGCGCCGTCGTGGCACCCAGCACGCGCGCCTACGTCGATCAGCTGAAACGGCTGGCGAGCGCCCTGCCCAGCGCCTATCCAACCTCGCTGACGAATATGTGGGTCAACTGGCGCACCGCGCCCTACACGGCCGAACTGGTCGACCATCTGTATCGCAACGGCGTCGGCTTCGGCGGCCCGGATACGCTGCCCAGCACCCTGTATACCAACGATGCCTATGAGTTCTTCCCGCAGTACGCCGGCCGCACCTATTCGCTGATGGCCGTGCAGCCGACGCATCTGATCTGGAAAGAGAACCCGGTCGGCGAAGGCCTCCTGACCCTGGACGACGTGTTCCACTTCGCGGTCAACGACCCGCAGGGCATCAATGCCACGCATCTGTTCTGGTGGTGGTTCAAGGATGCCGCCAGCCCGTATGACTTCTTCGATACGGTTGACGTGATCAAGGCCAATGGCGGCGCCATCAACAACGCCTGCCCCGAGAACCTGATCTGCAACACCAAATGAGCCCATCACCCTTGACCCGCCGGGCCGACATCGAACGCTCGGCGGGCCCTACACTACACAGGGGTTGTCGCACCGCGGCGGCTCGCTAGGACCACCGGCCACAACCCCTGCTTTTTGCCGCCAAGCTCCGCCGGCAAGCTCCCTTACCCGAAATCTCCCTCCGCACACCGCGGCAAGATCGGTGTTTGCTGCTGTTTCTACGGGAGATTCTGGCCTTTTCAAGCGGCGCCTGAGAGCTAGCTCGGCGCATCGGACAGGAACCGCACAACTCTCACTCGGACCCGACTCGTTGAAACCCGCTTGTTGGCCGAATCCGCGCTGTGCTGCGGTCCACAGCGCAAATCATGCGGAGAGGCGGAGTGACCGGAAATCCGCCAATAAACGGGAGACCTGGGGTGAGCCGTCAACCGCCATTTCGCTTAACGCACGCCCGCCGTGAGGCTCGGGGCACGTACGAAAACAGGACGGCACCGATCCAGGGCAGACGGCGGACGACTCACGGGCGTCAGGCTTTATGCTCGGCCGGCCCCAAGGACGCCAGGAGGGTCTGCAACAGACTGAAGTTGACCGGCTTCACCAAGTGGTGATCGAACCCCGCCTCGCGGGTGCGGCGTCGATCGTCGTCCTGGCCCCAGCCGGTCAGAGCAATCAGCATCATCTCGGACCCGCCCGGCAACTCCCGGATACGGCGCGCCGTTGCGTAACCGTCCATACCCGGCATGCCGAGATCCAACAGCACAGCAGCGGGCTTGAATTCCACCACGAGCTTCAAGGCCGACGGCCCGTCATAGGCCACCCGGACCTCAGCCCCTGACGTCTGCAACAGCAAGGCCAGAGTGTCGGCTGCGTCACGACTGTCATCCACCACGAGGAAGCGACGACCCGCGGAAGCACTGGTCGATGCCGCCCGACTCGCTGCCGGCGCGTCGATTCCGACCGTAAACTCGGCTAGCAGCGGCAGATGCACGAGGAATTCACTGCCCTGGCCGGCGCCGCCACTGCGCACCTCGACCCGTCCTCCGTGCATCTCGACCAGGCGCCGCACCAGCGCCAGCCCGATGCCGAGACCGCCCTGCGCACGGCCCAGGGTGCGGTCAACCTGGGCAAAGAGGTCGAAGACCTTGGGCAACATCTCGGCGGGAATGCCGATCCCGGTATCGCGGACGCTCACCGCGACCTCGCTGCCCTGCCGTTCCGCGGTAATGCTGATCTGCCCGCCGGCATCGGTGTATTTGGCCGCGTTGTTGAGCAGATTCGAGAAAATCTGGACGAGTCGCGAGGGGTCGGCCTCCAGGCGCAGCGGTTCTTCCGGCAGGGTGACCGTAACCCTATGCCCACCGGCCTGAATGAGCGGCTGACTGGTTTCCAGCGCCTGCCCCAGAATATCCGAAAGCACGATCCGCGCTTTTCTCAACGCAATCTTGCCCCGCGTGATCCGCGAGACCTCCAGAAGATCGTCAACTAACTCGACCAGATGGTCCACCTGACGCTCCATCATCGCGCGGACGGGTTCAGCGCTTGCCCGGTCCCCTCCGGCCTGCCGCAGCAGGGTCAAGCCGTTCCTTATCGGTGCCAGTGGATTTCGCAGCTCATGCGCGAGTGTCGCCAGAAACTCGTCCTTGCGGCGGTCGGCCTCGAGCAGGGCTTGCTCCGTCCGCTTGCGCTCGGTGATGTCGCGGCTCACCGTCGCGTAGCCGCTGGTCTGACCGGCCGCGTCCCGGAGGGCAAACACGGCATAAATCATCCACAGCGGCTCCCCCGTCTTGAAATGCCGGAAACGGATTTCGATTTCGCCATGGCCGCTCCTCAGCACCCCGGGAAAGAACTCCTCCATGATGAGCGCCCTGTCTTCGGGAAAGAAAAAGTCCGTCACGGACGTTGCCAGCGCCCGATCCCGATCAGGTAGACCGACCATCTGCAAGCCAGCCGGATTGATGTAAAACGGCTTCAGTTGAAGATCGCACATGCCGATGAACTCGTGGCTGGTCTCCACCAGCGACACGAACTGCTGGCGCTGCTCGTCCACGCGCTTGCGCTCGGTGATGTCCTGGACGATACCCGCCATCCGGCACGGCCGGCCACCGGCGTCCGTGCGATGCCGGCCGGCCGCCCAGATCCAGCGGACCTCGCCATCGGCGCGACGGATGCGGCATTCGAAGCTCCAGTCCTGACCCGAGCCCTTGGCCGTTCGAAACGCAGCGTCCACGGCGCCGCGATCCTCCGGCAGCACATGGTCGAGAAACATCTCGTAAGTCCAGTGGGGCAACAGCTGCTCGTAACCGAAGATACGGTCGTGTTCCGGAGAGCGAAATGCGGTGTGCTCCACCAGATCCAGGTCCCAGGCTCCGATACGGCTCGTTTCCAGTGCGAAGCTCAGTCGCTCCTCGCTCGCGCGCAGCGCAGCCTCGTTCTCCTGACGCGAACGGGCGAGCTTGAGAGCACCCTCGACCCGAGCCAAAAGCTCCCGCGCGCTGAAGGGTTTGATCAGATAGTCATCGGCACCGGCCTCCAGACCTTCGATCCGGCTCTCCTCGCCGGCACGCGCTGAAAGCAGCATGACCGGTATGCTGGCCGTCGCCGGATCGGCGCGCAGGGCGCGCAGCAGACCGAACCCGTCCAGCCGGGGCATCATCACGTCGGCGAGTACCAAGTCGGGCGGTCGCGTGCGGGCAGCGGCGAGTGCCGCCTCACCGTCGGCCACTGCTTCCACTTGAAAGCGCTCGCCCAGAAGCCGCGCCACATAGGCGCGCAAGTCGGCGTTGTCGTCGACCCACAGGATACGGCCCGATAGTTCACGCAACTGAGGCTCCGCGCGTCGACCCGGCTCGGCTTCGAACAAGACTTCGTGCTCCAGGCTCCTGGGCCGCGCTGCTGACTGCTGGGCATGCGGCAGCCAGCTCAGGGCTTCCTCAAGGATCGGGTACGCTCGGGTGCCGCGGTCCAACGGACCTGACGGAGGGCCGATCCGTCTCGGATCCAGGTGGGCCTTGCCTAACGGCAGCGTAACGGTGAACATGCTGCCTCGGCCTTCGGCGCTGTCGACACTCACGCTCCCGCCATGCAGCTTGACCAGTTCTCGCACCAGGGCCAGGCCGATACCGGAACCCTCGTGGCTTCGCCCCCCTCGGTTTTGGACGCGGTGGAAACGTTCGAAAACACGGGGCAGTTCCGACGCGGGAATGCCGATTCCGGTATCGCGCACGACCAGCTGGACCTGCGCGCCTCGGGCTTCGACTCGCACCTCGATCGCGCCGGTCAACGTGAACTTCAAGGCGTTCGACAGCAGATTCAGGACGATCTTTTCCCACAGCTCCCGATCGACATAGGCCGGTTCTGCGCCGTCGGGCAGTGCCGGACAGTGCACGTGGAACCGTAAGCCCGCGCGTTCAATCGCCGCTCGGAACACACTGGCGAGGTCGGCCGTGAGGCCGGGGAGATCCACCGGTTCGTAACAGGCCTGTACGCGGCCAGCCTCCAGACGGGAGAAGTCCAGCAGGGTGTTGACCAGCTTCAGCAGACGCCGGGCGTTCCGATGCACGGTGGCCAAGCCTTCACCCCGGAGCGCCCGGTCAGGCGACGCGATGGCATCCTCGGTCGGACCGAGCAACAAGGTCAGCGGGGTGCGGAACTCATGGCTAACGTTGGAGAAGAAGACGGTCTTGGCCCGGTCGATCTCGGCCAGTGCTTCGGCGCGCTTCCGTTCTTCCTCGTACTCGCGCGCGTTGGCGATACCGGTGGCAAGCTGGGAGGCAACCAGGGTCAGAAAATCCAGGTACGCGTCATCCCAACTGATTCGGGCGCTGACACCGGCCACCAGAAACCCGGCCGGGACATGCGCCTTGTTGGACAGAATCGGTATCACCACCGCCATGTGCGGTGGATCCGACCACGGGCCGGCGGGCACCTGGTCTCCCAGATATTGCGCCAGGTTCTCTACGGTTTGCGGGGCCTCGCTGCGCAGCGCTGCCAGGATCGGCCACAGCGTTTCGTCCGCCGTGTCTTCCAAGGACATGACGGCCGGTCCGGCCGGGTGTTCTGCGTCGACGCCGGCGGCACCCGCCAGACGGGCCGCGTTGCGGTCCGGGTCGATCAGGTAGAGCAGGGCGAAGGGAAGATCTTTGGAATGCCGGGATAGCGTGTCGGCCGCGGTGGCACAAGCCTCCATGGCCGTCCGCGCCTCGGCGGACCGCGCGCCCAGGTCGCGCAAGACGGCCACGCGCCGGTCCCCGATAACCTTGCCGGTGATCTCGTGCACCGTGGCCAGCACGCCGCCGATGCCGCTCGGCGCAGTTTCGTCGGGCACCGGGCTATAGGCGATGGTGAAATGGGTCTCCTCGAGGTAGCCCCGCCGGTTGAGTTCCAGACAGAGGTCGTCCATCCACGTGGCCGGGCCACCGCGGTACGGCGTCTCGATCAGGGGCTGAAGGATTCCCCAGGTCTCGCTCCAGCATTCGCTCACGGGCCGGCCGAGCGCCCAGGGGTGTTTCGCGCCGAGAATGGGGACGTAGGCGTCGTTGTAGATCGAGCAGAACGTATCGCCCCACCACAGCAGCATGGGAAAGCGATTCGCGAGCATCAGCTGCACGACCATCCGCAAGGCGGGTGACCAGTTCTCGGGCGATCCGATGGGCGTGGCTGACCAGTCTTTGGTCCGGATCAGTGCGCTCATCGCATCGCCGCAGGCGACCGAACCGAGCCAGGGTCCGACTATGGGGCTGCGCTTCGGAACCATTTCACACACCGAATTGACTGAAGACATTCATCTGACGAGGTGTGGCCGGTGCCGCTCAGTGAGCGGGGAACCTGGTGTCACATTTTACCAGCCGGACTCAGGAACTGAATCGGGGTCACTTGCTCAGGCTTGCCCGCAGTCGACGAAGACGGGGCGGACGCCCGGGTTTCACGGTTCAGGGAGACCTGACACCATACGGCCCATCAGGTCACCTCGACCATATCGGCCCAAGGCGCTGCTAGCGGTTACAGTCTACTCTCGGTTGCAACAGGATCGGCGCGTACTGGGAGACAAACAGCCCGTAGGCGCCGACCCACGCTACTGCGGACAGCCATAGGCCTTCGCTCGCGTAAACGGAAGCAAGCCGTCCCACGGTCCCCACGCTAATCAGTTAGAAGGCCCATCGCATTCGGGCCGAGGCCATCAGGGGCATTCCGGTATGGCCGAGCGCCACGCGCGCCGCCTGAGCGGCCGCCGCAGCCAATCCGAGCCAGCCGGTCCCCACTCCATCGGGCACCACCACCCAGGCCACGGCGAACATCGCCATCAGTATCACCGCCACCTGGTCGAGACGGTCGAAAGTCGGCAGCTGAATCGCGAGCTGCGGCCGGTTCGCGCGCAGCCAGTTCTGGGTGAAGGCAGGCAGGATCCGGTCGCCAACGAGTGAAATCATCCCCAGGACCAGGAACAACCCAAGCCGCAAGCAGGCAGCCTGAACGTCGCCGTGTTCCGGACCCGCTGCGAAGAACACTACCTCGGCGATCAAAAAGGCGAGCAACATCGCCGGCACCTTGTAGTTTCGCGTATTGCGCGCTGGGAACACCTCCCGTGCGATCAATAACGACAGCGTCAGCCAGAACAGACAGCTTCCGGCCGCCCACACCGAGAAACTCGACCAATCCGGACCCAATGCAGCGATCCGAGCGAGAAGCCACGGTCCGCTCAGCAGCA
Source organism: Methylolobus aquaticus (assembly GCF_054172105.1). Lineage (NCBI taxonomy): Bacteria > Pseudomonadati > Pseudomonadota > Gammaproteobacteria > Methylococcales > Methylococcaceae > Methylolobus > Methylolobus aquaticus. Next base: position 6,137 of record NZ_JBSYXP010000031.1, on the reverse strand, counting down.
ACAGCGGCGGTCCGGCGATGGGGGGCCGGCCAGTCCAGGTCGCGACAGCCGTCAACAGAAACCCGGCAATGGCGCAGCCGGCGAACCCGAACACCATCTCATGGCCGTGTGCGATGAACGCCGAGACCGAACCGCTCCAGTCCAGCACACCCGCCAGGATCAAACCCCAGAGCGTGACGATGACGACCGCGTAGACGCCGAGCAGCAGAAAGAAAGGCCGGAAGCCATAGCTGAAAAGAACGTGGAATCGGTTTGGACGCGTCATGCGACTCGCTTAACGTTGAGGTTATCGGATTCGCTTCGTGCAACACCCCGTCGACCTCGCATCGGAACGGCACGATCACGGCGACGAGTTGGGCGGAGGGGCGGTCATTAGGCATAGATGATGCGCGGCCGAAGCTTGGCTGGTGCCGCATTCCGGGTTGTCGTCGGCGCATTCGCGTAAGACACGACTCCGATCAGGACTCGCCGGCGCAGCGGATCGAGAACCGCAACGGCGCCCTTCCCTCCAGCGTGACATAAAGCTGCTTCGCAATTTCCGCATCGCGAATTAGCGCCGCTCGACAACAGGAATGACATCCCTCATTTCCCGCCCCCGGAGCCAGCAACCTCCGAGGCACGCTCGCTGGACGCTACCGACTCGTTCGTTACCAACGCATCGACGCCGGCCGCGTCGGCGAGGGTGTACTGGTCCAACACCTGCATGAACGATCGTCGCGCCTCGTGCAGGATCGCCTTCAGGTAGCAACCTCGGACGATCCGGCATTCATTGAGCTTCGGATCAAAACACTCGACCAGATTCATGTTGGGCTCCGTCACGCGGACCACCTCCCCCACACCGATCATGCGCGCCGGCCTCGCCAGCTGCATCCCGCCGCCTTTGCCCCGGGTCGTCTGGATGAAACCGTGAGTCGCGAGATTGTGCACGACCTTGACGAGGTGATTGCGCGAGACAGCGTAGTGACGGGCGATGTCGGAAACGGTCGCGACCCCGGGTGTCGGCAGTCTTGCCAGGTGGATCAACACCCGCAGCGAATAATCCGTGAACTGCGTAAGCTGCATCTCTTGTACTTCTTACAAATTTGAGATTACGCGCTACTCAATGAGCAAGATCATTGACATCACGCAACCAGCTTCTTATTCTTACATCTCAGATACAGGTTCGTATCGATACATCAAGGAATGCGATGGCCTACCCCTGCGCGATAACTTGTATCATAAATCCATTTTAAAAGCCGCGGAGATCAAACGCATGACCAGCAAGATGAGCGATTGGTGGACCCAGACGCACGATTCACTGTACGCACAACTCGGAGGAGAACCGGCAGTGGACGCCGCGGTGGACATCTTCTATCGCAAGGTGCTGAGCGATGACCGCATCAGCCACTTCTTCGAAGACGTGGATATGGACAAGCAGGCTGCGAAGCAGAAGGCCTTCCTGACCATGGCCTTCGGTGGCCCGCACCACTACACCGGCCAGGACATGCGTCGCGCTCACGCGCACCTGGTCCCACGAGGTCTCAGCGACGGCCACGTGGATGCCGTTATCGAGAATCTGGCGTCGACGCTGCGAGAACTGGGAGTCCGCGACGAACTGATCGCCCAGGTCGGCGCGATCGCCGAAAGTACCCGCAACGACGTGCTGAATCGCTGAGCACCGCGAACTGTGCCCGTCAAGCGCGCTGCAGAACGCTAAGGGACGTGAGAGAAATGCCGATCCTAAGCTACGGCCGCGACTCCTGGCCCATCCGCGAAGGGCAGTCAGTGCTGGACTGTCTGCTCGAACAAGGAATCCCTGTCCCGCACTCCTGTCGCAGCGGCCTGTGTCAGGGCTGCCTGATGCGAGCCGTCGATGGAACGCCACCCGCAGCCGCTCAGAAGGGGCTGCGGGACAGCCTGAAGGCGCGCAATCACTTCCTCGCGTGTGTGTGTCAGCCAACCGAGAACCTGGCAATCGCCAGCCTGGAGGCTACGACCCACGACAACAGCATTCCCGCGACAGTCCGAGGCCTCGAACTGCTTAACGCGGAGGTCATGAAGGTTGTCCTGGAATGCCATGACCCGCTCGATTACCGTGCTGGCCAATTCATCAATCTGGTCCGCGATGCGCAACTCAGCCGAAGCTATTCGCTCGCCAGCGTGCCAGACCACGACGAACACCTGCATCTGCATGTCAGACGCGTTCCGCAAGGACAGGCCAGTCGCTGGGTACACGAGGAACTCCGTCCCGGTCATCGGGTGGACATCCGCGGCCCGGCCGGCGAATGCTTCTACACGGACGGCGACAAGGACCAGGGCCTGTTGCTGGTGGGTACCGGGTCCGGCCTGGCCCCGCTTTTCGGGATCGCGCGCGACGCACTGCAGCGGGGACATTCCGGGCCGATCCGCCTGTTCCATGGCAGCCGGGACCGCCGCGGCCTTTATCTGATGCGCGAGTTGCGGGATCTCGCCCGAAGCCAGCCGAACTTCGACTATACGCCGTGCCTTTCGGGACCCGAGGCACCCCACGGCCACGCGCGAGGCCGCGTCCACGACATCGCACTACAGGAAACCGGGTCGCTGAAGAACTGGCGCGTATACCTGTGCGGCCATCCCGAGATGGTCAAATCAGCCAAGAAGCGCGCATTCCTGGCCGGCGCATCGATGAAGGACATCTATGCCGACGCTTTTGTCGTCAGCCCACCCGGCGCCAGCGACACCAACTGAAGGAGGATGCCCGATGGTCATCACGCCACAGACACCACTGAAGGATCTGGCCTCGTCGAACGCCGGCGCGCGCGTGCTCGAGGACTACCGCTTCGATTATTGCTGCGGCGGTCAACAAAGCCTCGCCGAAGCCTGCCGGTCGGCTGGCCACGATCTGCAGCAGGTCATGATCGCACTGGACGCGGCGTTGGCACCGGGCGACACGCAACCCGTTGCGCCCACCCGCACGCTCGCTGAACTCATTACATTCATCGTCGACACCCACCACGCCTTCACGCGAGCCGAATTGCCGCGCATCCAGGATCTCGTGGAAAAGGTCACCGCACACCATGGCGAGCGGCACCCCGAACTGAACGCCGTCCGTGATGCGTTCATGGCGCTGCAGGCCGAGTTGCTTCCTCATCTGATGAAGGAAGAGCGGATCCTGTTCCCTTACATCCGGGACTTCGAGCGACACTGGCAAGGGGAGTCGCCCTCGCCTCCCGCGGCCTGCTTCGGGTCGATCGAAAATCCCCTGCGGCAGATGCTAAGCGAGCACGAAGCGGCAGGCAGCCTGCTGAAACAGCTACGGCGACTCACGAACGACTTTGAGGCACCGACCGACGCTTGCACGACCTACCGCAGCACTTACCACGCGCTTGCAGCACTGGAGCGCGACTTGATGCGGCACATCCATCTGGAGAACAACATACTCTTCCCGGCAGCCCGCGCACTGGCCGGCGACGCAGGATGAGCCAGGCGATGCCGTCATCCCGTCAGCGGCGACGCACTCCGAGCTTACCTGCGGGGTGCGGACAGCCCCTAACGATGACGCTCTTGGTCGCCGAGGCATTGAAACCGTGATCGAACCCGTCGCACTTCAGGATTTTTTCGTGACTTTCTTTTCAGCCGCGGCGGTGATTCTGTTCGGTGCCGGCTATGCCGGGCTGTTCGCCTGGGCGCGACTCGGCAACCGTCGGCATCTGATGCCCTGGGCCTATGCTTGCTACGCGACGCTGGCCATCGCCGTCTACGCGCTGGCCCAGGCCGCTCATCTGCATGGTAACTGGACCCTGGTGACCGTCCTGATGCTGCTGGGCTATCTGCTGGCCCCGCACGCGATCTGGCATCTGTGCGCGGCCACCCACCGCGCTGAGCATGCCGAAACCCGGGAAGTCTCCGCGGACCAAAACGGAGAGAACCTTCCTTCTTCAACTGTAACAAGGAAAACGCCATGAGCGCAAAACCGCCCCGATGGTCATCGGAGGATTTCTGGAAGAAGATCGCGATCTGGGTCACCGCCGGATCGTTCGTGATCCTGATCGTGCTGACCTTCGACACGCTGTCGAAAACATCCGTCGGGGGCCAACGGGTGCGCAGCTACAGCGTGATCAACAAGGAGATCGACTACCGCTTCGACGACAAACAAAATCGCTACGCCCCGGTGATCGGCAAGGATGAGCCGCTGTTCGGCAAGCCGTTGAGCGAGGCGGAAGCTGAGACCCTGGTGGACCTGGGCAAGAAGACCGTGCAGACCAAGAACTGCATGAATTGCCATACCCTCCTCGGCAATGGGGCCTACTACGCCCCCGACCTCACGAAAGCCTGGCTCGATCCCGGCTGGATCAGCGCCGCCAGCCGTGAAACCTTGATGCTCGCGTTTCTGAAGGATCCGGAGCGGAACGCGCGGACTTTCGGTTCCGGCCGGGTGATGCCCAACCTCGGCCTGACCGACGAGGAAGCCAAAGGCGTGGTCGCCTTCCTGAAATGGATGTCGGCCATCGACACCAACGGCTTTCCGCATAACTTCAAGACCCTGAACGCACAGGTGCAGCCATGATCTACTCCGTCGCCGCTCTACCCCACCGCATCGCCGGTGCTTTCGATGCCCTGGACAGCCCGCATCTGAACGGCGGTCAGCAACTCGCGGTCAAGTATTTCGCCGTTGCAGTCGTACTCTTCCTCGCACAGGTGCTGTTCGGCATGCTCTCCGGCATCCAGTTCGTCGCGCCCGGTTTCCTGCACGGCATCCTCGACTTCAACGTCAATCGGATGGTGCACATCAACGCGATGGTCGTCTGGCTGCTGTACGGCTTCATCGGTTCGATCTACTGGTTTCTCGAAGATGAAAGCGGCACTGAGATCGCCGGTCTCAAGTGGGGCAATGTTGCGTTCTACGTGCTGACCGCCGCAGTCACCGTGGTCGTGCTGGTCTACCTGTTGATCCAGACCGGTCCCGGAAAGGATGCGAGCATCTGGTTCATCAACGAAGGCCGCGAATACATCGAAGCCCCGCGTTGGGCCGACATCGGCATCGTGGCGGTCATGCTGGTGTTCTTCTACAACGTCGCCGGGACGTTCATGAAGGGCCGCTGGTCTGGTATCGCGGGCGTGCTGACCCTGGACCTGGTCGCGCTGGCGGGCCTGTACGTCGCCGGCATGTTCTACCTGACCAATATCACCGCGGATCAGTACTGGTGGTGGTGGGTGATCCATCTGTGGGTCGAAGCGACCTGGGAAGTGCTGGTCGGCTGCATCATGGCGTGGTCCCTGATGCATCTGTTGGGCGCGCGCCGCAAGATCGTCCAGACCTGGCTATACATCGAAGTCGCGCTGATGTTTGGCTCCGGCATTCTGGGCCTCGGCCATCATTACTTCTGGATCGGCACGCCGGATTACTGGTTCTCGATCGGCGGCTTTTTCTCGGCACTGGAGCCGATTCCGCTGGTCGCGATGGTCGTGCATTCCGTCTATGACGCCGGTGTGCACAACTTCAAGAGCCGCAACCATCCGGCGCTGGCGTGGATCATCGCGCACACTTTCGGCAACTTTTTAGGCGCCGGTGTCTGGGGATTCATGCATACGCTGCCGCAAATCAACCTGTATACCCACGGCACGCAGTGGTCCGCGTCACACGGCCATCTGGCGTTCTTCGGTGCGTACGCGACGATCAACATCGCCTTTTTCTATCTGGCCGTGCAGAAATGGCGCGGCGATGTCTGGATGGGTGGTGACCTGCCGGGCAACGGCTGGAAATGGAAATGGGCGTTGGCGCTGCTGAACCTGGGCGTGATGGGCATGACGGTGGCACTCCTGATCGCCGGCTACGAGCAGTCCTTCGTCGAGCGCGCAGTGGGTGGATCGACCTGGGAAGGCTACTTCGCGGCGCAGAACCAGGTCTGGTTCAAGCAGGCCATGCACTGGCGGCTCCTGTTCGGTCTGGTGACGACCGCCGGCGTGGTTCTGCTGGTCTGGGACCTGTTGACGATCGGCAAGGGCGAGAGTCGCAAAGCGCCCACGCTAAGTGAAGCGGCCTAGGGTCCCAACCTCAATTCACCTGTGGCTGCCACCCTGAGGGCGTGGCAGCCGCTTCGCGCGGCGGCGCGACAACGCTTATCGCCTTGCCCCAACTGTGTCGCTGACATCAGACTGCGGCAGCCTCAGGTTCGATT
>NZ_JBSYXP010000030.1:0-15012 GCF_054172105.1 Methylolobus aquaticus | reverse complement strand
CCCACCGGGACAGCAGGTGTTGGCCGCCTGACTCAGCCAACGAGCACGGCCCTAAACACCACTTTTGACAATAGCTCACTGAGGACTTTAAAACACCGTCTTAACGGTCTGCTAAATCGATGAGCCGATAAAGGTGACCGCCGTTCGGCCATGGGACTATGCTAAAGCCCCGCGCTTGGCACGCTCCATTCACCCGCCGTGCGTGGGTACTGAAAGTGTTCTATGCGTCCCGTACCCAGTCGCGTGGCGGTCGGTCTATACCTTAGGCTCTATTTACAGCCCAGAGTGACACTCTTTTCACTGTTAATCATGTATGGTGGATCTACGAACCAGGGAAAGGCCTGGCAATTGGCTTGTGGATCTTTCCCAATATACCAAGGAGGATTGAAGATCAGATCGGAGTTCGTAAACACGGACCCTCCGGGAGGGCGAGGATTGGAGTTGGCGATGTCGCAACCCTGCGGGTTCACCTTATCTACGACAAGAGGATAAGACGCTTCAATTGAGTCCTTGACCGCGCCAAAGTAAGTGAGAAGCTGCGCATAATTTGCGATGCGGTTAGCCGCCTGCACTGTGTCATTCTGGATTAATGTCGCACGCGTTGTTGTGTAGATGGCTTGGTCGTGCGAGCTCAATACTTTAGTGTTGTTGATATCACAGGGAACGAACTGTGTTTCATCATTATACAAATAACATCCTTGTGGGTTAAGTCCATCTGCCGGGCTGCATTCGACAGAGCCGTTGATGGCTGCAATCGAGGCCATGAATCGGTTCTTTATGACGTTCCCGCTTTTCCCGTCAAGCGTAACCGGCTCCACTTCGATACCAAGAGCGCTGGCCTGTGGGTTATAGCCAGTATCCAGACTTCCGCCCACGATAATATCATGCATGGAAGGCTTTGGAGGTTGCGGAGTCATGTAAAACCAGAGTGCTGACGCAAAGGCAGCATAACCGTTTCGTCCCACATAATCGGGATCTTTTAGCAGCGCCTCCTCATCACCCAGGAATTGGGCGCTGAACCCAGCGTAGTTGTATGGATAACTGATTTGAAAAAACCCTCTTCCATAGTAATGCACGTTCGTGTCTTGCTTGAGGTCAGGTATGTTCGGGAATGGCGCATCATAGTTCGTGCATTTCGTGGGGGCATTTGGATTGCCCGGTACCGAAATATCGGCGAGATAGCATGAACCCTCGCGCGTTCTCGCGAAAGCCTGTTTCCATGTCGGCAAGGGCTTGCCGCCTGCATCCGTCAGATTCGGGTCATTCGCTCCAGTTTCTTGGTTTGAATGGGCAAAAAAGGCCGATAGCTCCCGAATGCACGCCTCCCTTTCACTCGCATATATGCCTTTCTCACCACAAAAGAAAGGAAAGCGACCGGCTGCCTTTAGGAAGCTTTCATAACTGAAACTGGCTGCATCCACACTATCGGCGGGCTCACCCTTGACCATCTGGCTGGTCAAGTCGTTCCATTTATAAATATCCATTATGCCCATGATAGTTCTGACATTGGCAGGATTTCCTGCGTCGTTCACAATACTTGTGTCAACCTTCCAGTCGCAGTTCAGCGTGGACGCTTTGGCAATTTTGGTGGCTAGCCCAGACTCGAGATCTAACGATTGTCCGCCTGGATCAGTGAGACCTACGAGATCGGATCGTGACTTGGTGTAGGTCACGAGGTTCTGGGCGGTCTGTGCGGAATCGCACGCCGGCGCGGTGGCAAGTGGGTTGTTAGGTTGGGTTTCGGGCGTTGCTGCCGCGAGGGATGCAACCGGGGACAAACGGCGTTGTAGCGACTCCCTGGTCAGCCTGACACAGTCGTGACCGTACGACCGGTTCCCATTGCGATCTTCGCACATGAAGACGTCAGGCCGGGTGAGACCGCAGTCAGGCCCGAACCAGATTCCGCCGTTCACATCCTCGCACTTAACTAAGGGCGCCTTGCGATAGAGTCGGTACTTCAGGGCGGTGGACGTCAAGTCGTGGGGGATGTGTCGATCGTTGTCAACCACGAGGCTAAACGCGCCGGTGAAATACCCCTTAGGCATGATCTTGACGGCATTTGCGGCCCATTGGGGCCGCCATACGGCGAGTTGAGCGGACAAGGTCGATGCTAATTTTACGTGCAGCTCTAACACGCTGCGGACGGGCTTCCAATCGAACTCAGTGATGGATAAGGGCACGATGACATCTTTTCCACCCGGATCAGAGGTTGCGATGCGCAAGGCGCCCTTCGCCGGTGCGCGATGGAAAATCACATTCCAATGAGCGCTTAGCACACGTAACTGTTGAAGATCCTTATCGACACGGGTCATTTGGCCAACGCCACAGGTCTCCCCATGTGGAAACTCACAGAAACTTAACTGTCTGAAATCCGGCGTGTTGACGATGAATTCACCCGGGGCCTCTCCCGCTCGGACAAGCAATCCGGAGCCATCGAGTCTGATAAATTCCGCATAATCGCGAATTGGCGCCGCGTGCGATTGGGTGCTTGCGACGAACAACGCCCCCACGAAAAGGACGCAGTTTAGGTAGCGGTTCATGTTAGATCTCCAACGAAAACTGTAGGAGGAATGCGGTAATCGGCCGTTTCATGCTCGTCCACGGTGTTGGCACGCCAGCGTGCGACTGAGATTATCTGGAAGAAGTATAGGACTTAATCCTCGTGTGATTACGGAGCCGGGCAATTTTAGGCTGTCAGTACCTATTTCTGGTGTTACAGGTCAGTGTTGTTCTGGATTGGCAGGATGACAGCAGCCGAAAAGGTGTCTATTCCTTCCAAAAAGTTATATGGAGCATCAGCAAAAGTCGTGAGACCGGCCATCTGACCATAGTCAGAGGGAATCGAGTTCGGTAGCGTAGCGCTATAGTTCCGGTACCCCATCGCCGGAACGCCTGATATCCTCACATCGTCGGAGCGAACGGCATCGGCATTGGTTCCGGTACCCCACCGCCGGAATGCCTGATATCCTCTATGTCGGTCGCGACCAGTTCGGGAAACTGGTTCCGGTACCCCACCGCCGGAATGCCTGATATCCTCAGCAGCCGCAACCGTCAGATACCTCGAAGCGTTCCGGTACCCCACCGCCGGAATGCCTGATATCCTCTGAACTGCCGCAAGTCGCTGCACTTGCGGCATTTTCTCAGAAGAGTTCAAATTGTTCCGGCGCATCCGGCCGGCATTTTCCCGCATCGACGCCGATGAATTCGCGGGTCATGCCGTATTGCTTGTCGGTCAGAAAAAAGAACGAGAGGTGCGCAGCGTCCGGCACGTCATCCCGCAAACGTTTCACCAGCGCCTCCGCGTTGGCCAGGGTCGGGCAGTGCCGTAGGTACACCGACAGTTGATGCCGGGTGAACCCCTCGCGCAACAACACCTTGTGGAAAACCATGTAGTCGTGGCGCTGCTGCGGCGTCTGCATCGGACAGTCGTAAATCGCCAGCAGCCACATGATGCGCCATCCGTTCCCGGCCATGCCTAGTCGCAGGGGAGCGATAGCCGGACTGCCTTCCCATCCAGCACCCGGCAATAACTGGCCACCGTTTCGGCGATCGCGGCCGGGAGTCGGTAGGCCTGGCCGCCGATGCGGACTTCGTCCTTCATGAATGCCAGCACGTCGAGACGGCAGGCTCCGTCGAACTCCTGGTGTGTATCGGCAATGGCCCTGACCCGCCGATCCACCAAGGGCCGGTAAGGCTCGATGAAGTCGTCGGCGAGGTTGAAGGGATTCTCCGAGCTGTCGTGGCCCAGCCCCAGGGCGGGCGTCAGTGCGGCCATCGCCAGTTCGCGGGCGATGGATGAGCGAAGCACTGCGTAGCCGAAATTCAGCATGCCGTTGACCTTGTCACTGGCCCCGCGCTTCTGACGTGTGAAGTCTTGCCCCATCAAGTGTTTCCAATAATGGCGGGCGGCGCGGCCTTCGAGCTTGCCGGCATCACCCGGCTGGACCCGTTTCGCCATGCGCTCCAGATACAACGCGCCCTTCTGTCCGAGACCGCGAAGCGCGGCCGCCTGCATGCGGATTTTCGCGGCGACCAAGGCTTGCCAAAGGGCCACCCGTTGTCCCGAGTCGAGCGCAATCTGACGGCGCAGCCGCAAGGCCGTGCCCGCTGCACCCTGGTAAGGCCATTGCAGCCCGCATGGGAAGTGCAGCGCATCCGTGACCAGCACCACGCAACCGGCCTCGGCCAGACACCGCAGCACATGGACCGTGAGCGTCACCGTGTGGTGATGCAGACAGAGCACGGCGATGTCCCGCGGCAGCACGAACACGTCCTCGTGGTCCGGCCGCCGGATGCGCAGCCGCCCCAGATCGACGGACAGGTACGCCGGGTTTTCGATCAGCAGGACGCGGTGCTCGGACACGGTTGCCCCAACACCTCCAAGTCCAGCAGTCGCCGCCCACTCGTCTTGCGGAGGCCTTCTGCTGCTGTGATTTCGTCAACTTCCACAGCCTCGGTTAGCGGCACCATGACCAGCATGCCCCCGCCCTGCCCCCAGATTTGCTTGATCAGGAACACCCGCTGGTCCTTAGCGTCGCGGACGCTGTCGCCCTTGAAGAAGCGCCGGCCTTCCGGCGCCGGTTCGCGGATCGAACGATCGAGGTCATGGGCGCGGCGGACCAGATTCGTCGCGACGCCCTTGCCAGCTGGACGAACCTCGAGACAGGCGTATCCCTCGTGCTGCAGCAACTTGTAGTGCTCGCCGGACCGGCTCTTATGGATCACCGGGAAGGCATCGTCGGCATCCCCGTGCCGCAGCTTAACCGCCTTGATCTCCGTTCGGTATTCGGGGTTGAAGATCGGACGGGCCAGGGCTGCCCGCGCGGTCTCACCTGCGGCAACCCGCCGCTCGAACTCAGTCAGAACGATGGCCCGCACTCCGGGGCTCGCGATGTCCGCCAACTTTTTGCGCGCCTGCTCCACGCTGGTCCGGGCGTCTGCCAGGGCGGCCAGGCGCTTCCGGGCGATCAGCACGTGCTGTGCGCCTTCCCGGGGTTCGGCCCGGATTTCCGCGGGTGCAAGCCGCATCCGCACGGCCCCGTCCGCCCCGATTTCGGCCACCCCGTAGGCGGTCTCCTTGAACAGCGGTCCGCCCGGCCAGCGGTCCGGTTTATGACTCAGCTGGCACAGCGCAACCAGATCCACCGCAATGGCGCGGAGGTCTTTCAGGGGCGGCTCGATCGCCAGACTGTAGCGAGTCTTGCGGCCCGGCTCTGGTTGCTCGGCCCGGCGCTGGTAATCCCGTGCCATCCGTTGGTACAGCTTCGGCGTCGAAAGGCCGATGACCAGGGCGTCGATCAGGTGATGGCGGTGATCCTTCCGTTTGTCGATACGACGATCCGTTCTGTCCTCCGGGCTTTGGTCGGGTTTTCCCTCCCAAAAGGCCTTGTGGCGCTCGAACTCTGCTTTCGAAATGGGCTTTCCTTCCGTGTCGTAGACTGGTAGGCCGGATTGGTAGCGGACCTCGGGGATCACCGTTTCCAGGTGCCAGATGCGGCGTAGGTAAGCAGTCATCTCGCCCCGTGAGACCTGGACCCTCGGACAGACGGATCGCAACCATTGCGCGGTGAGCTTGGCGATCCAGGAGGTTTCGTGAAACTGGCGATCGGAAAAGTCACGGATGGCCGCCTCGCCGGACACGCCTTCCCAATCGTCGAGCAGTAGCAAGCGGGCCTTTCCGGACAGATATTTCCTTTTGCGGAACCGCTCCGCCATGGCCAGGACCGCCAGCCAACGTTCCGGGTCGGCGGAAGGCGCGCCACCGAAGGCTTGCCAGGGCGTTCGGTCGCCTTTCACGTCGTTGCATCGGGCGTGCGCCACCACGATCTGGTCCCGCTTCTGCCCTACCCGGGTGAGAGAGCGGGGTAGAATGTGCTCAATGTGGCTGGCATGCCCGTCCGCGATATCGGTCAAGCCCAGCAATTGGTCACAGTAGGGGCAGCGGCCCTCCTGTTCCTTCCACAAAAGGAATTTGGTGATGTTGGTGCGGTTGGTTTCGAGACCGTGGTCCCGCAGTTCCGCCATGGCCTTTTCGCGGGCGCGGCGGTTGCTGGCATTTTCCGTTTCGATTTCATTGCGCCTCGCGAGGCCGAGAGCCATTTCCCTTGCCAATTCCACGATGACTTCGGTCGGGGGGGGGGCCCAGTGTTCGCAGGCAGCGGCCGATCTCCCGATTGAGCTGGCGGAGCGCGACATCCACGACCACGTTGCCGGTCTCGGGTGGCGGCGGCAACTCGGCCTGCAGGGTCTTGTCCGCAAAGTGTTCCGGGTACGCCTCCTTGATGGCATCACGCTCGTTCAACCCCTGTTCCCGGATGATTTCCGTCAGTTTTTCCAGGGCCTTCACGGAGTAGCTGGAACGGCCGGAATCCAGGTCCATGGCGCCGAGTCGGGCAAACTTTCCGCTTGCGATCCAGGCATTGACGAAGCCAATGAACGGCTGCGAGAACGTGCGCGGCGTGCGTTTGGCACCGAGGAAGCGTTTAGGCCAATCGCGGTCTGCCAATTGCTCCGGAGAACCCAGGTCAGCGACGAAATTGACGATTTGCCGCTGCGTCAGGCCGTCCAGTCGCTCCCAGTCCTCCAGCAGCCCCATCTTGCGGAACGCCGCACGAGTCCTGTCGCCGCGCAGTTCCTCGCGGCTGGCCCTGTCCATATTCAGCCCCTTGCCGAGGGGCTTCGGGTAGCCCGCTTTCTCAAGGGCTTTGTAGATCGCTTCGAAGCTCGTTTTGGCCTTGTCGCGGAGCAGTTCGCGGATGACTTCGCGCTGCTGACGGGTGAGAGGCTCCTGGACCCGCCCCATGCCCCAGCGCAGGTCAGCCAGTTGCTTTTCGATGCGAAAGGCCTGTGCCGCCGGCTGTGCCATCGGCGCCCGGGGGAGATCCGGCTCCAACTGGCAGTGGCCGACCATCGCTGCCGGTGATTTCAGCGGCCGCTGAAAGAAGATGGCATCGCGAAACGCGTGTTCCACGGCTGGATCATCAAGCACCGGGTGGTGGTGCGCCTGGGTTCGCCAGATGCGCTCGAATTCATCAATCAGCATGTCTCGATGGGCATAGAGGCCGGCCTCCTTGAGCTTGACGTCGCCCGGCCCCTTGGACCCCATGCGCCATGCGAGATACTGACCAACGGTTTCGGCACCGCAGGCCGCCATCTCCGCTTTCAGCTTCTCGATGCCGGCCTTCACCACCCCCGTATCCTCCTCATCGGCCTTTGGTCTGGCTTTACCCGCACCTTTGCCTTCAGGTGCGGGTAAAGCCGCCAGCTTGAACCCTCCGGCGTAGCCCCGTCGCTTGGCAAGCTTCAGCAACACACGGGCCAAGTCGGGCAGTTCGACACGCTCAGACACCGCACGGGCACGAAGCGCGTGGATTTGTCCACCGGGGTCCGGCGGAACACTGCTGGCATCTAGGCCCAGAAGGGACAAACAATGGGCGATCCGCCGCAGGCGCCGGGCTTTCCGCTCCACTTGCCGCCGCTGCTGGAGGGCCTCCCCCCGCGCGGCTTTCTTGGACTGGCCGACGACTTCGGTCTTCGCCGGCAGCAGGGGCTCCGAGAAGATGCGGGCGGCGTGATAACAGACACCGGCGGGCTCGCCGTTTTCGTCCAACTGATAGGCAACGAGTCCAATCGATGAGGTGCCCACATCCAGGGCGAGCCGATATTTCATGCTTGATTCTCCTACTGGCATTCAACTAACATGATAGCCGTATTAGGTATTCCGATGGTGGGGACTATCGGCAACAAGGCTTAAAGCCACCGATACAGAACGGCTGTCTTCGGGCAGCCGTTTTTCGCTTTGACGCACTGGTGACGCTGCCAGCAATTACCGAAGTGCTTACGGCGCGGCAAACGTTGCCCGGCGCGCCGACCAGAGATGGCCTTCAGGCCACCCATCTCCTGGATTCGCACGCACAAAATGCTGTTTAGCAGGCTCGTCGAGGAAGGTGCGATGGTACGCGCCTTTGTGGGGAATCCCCATGACCCGAATCCGACCCTTGCGCGCCTCTGCTGAAACACGACATCTATCAATTTCGGGCAGGTGAAGAGGCTCCAAGTGCAGGACTCTGAAGCCAGACTGACTCAGCCATTCATAATGGCCTCCCAGATTCCCGCATCCTTACCCAGACACCCTCACCACTACTCATCTGTTGAGAAAACAAGTTCGAGCCCAGGCCCCAACTCCACCTCCAAAACCCGACCTGCAAATGGTTCGCGTGGATTGCGACTGCCGACCCGGCTTTCGATAAAATCCTTAGGTGACTCTCAGGTAAAGGATAGATGGCCCGCGGCTTATGGTAGCGCGGGCCAGGGTGGGTGGTAGGGGATTCCACTAGGACGGGATAGCGTCAGCCTACCCCGAATTTGCATAAAATTACGCGCGACGGGCAGACTCTCCCGCACCCGCCGACCGCGATCGATCTTCGCCAGTTTTAGAGGATACTTTCCTTAATGAAGTGTTTTGCTACGGTGCCTGAGACGCGAGGCGCCGCAATCCTTCTAGCCGGGTTATTAACGGGGTGCCATGCGTTCGGTCCGGATCAGATTCGCGGCACCCACTCGCTTTACAATTCGGCGATTGTCGATACCACCAACGAGCAGTTCCTGAACAACCTGGTGCGACTGCACTATCGGGATCCGACCTTCTTCCTTGACGTCGCCAGCGTCGCCGCATCCATGAAGCTCACGGTCAATGGCGACGCGGGAGCCCAATTCGACTCCACGGACTCCGGCAGCGTGGGCCTCGGCGCAACGTGGGAAACCTTTCCCACCATCAGTTACGCACCGCTGCAAGGGGAAGATTTCGTCAAGAGCCTGCTCTCGCCGATCTCGATCGATGCCATATTGGCCCTGACAGGGTCGGGCTGGTCGGTTCGGCGCGTCTTTGGCATCTGCGTGGAGAGCGTAAGTGGCATTACCAACGCTCCCTCGGCATCGGGGCCGACGCCGTTGAGGGCACCGAGGCACTACGAAGAGTGGAATCGTCTCGTGGAACTGTTTGAGAAAGTGGCGGACGATAATCTGATTCAGGGCCGGCAGGATCCGGACACGAAAACACTCAAGATCGACATTCGCAGCACGCCGGAGCATGCGGAAACCATTAGCGCCATCAAAGCGATGCTGAAACTCGACCCCAGCCGTCACGTGTTCAACGTCGAAGGGGATGCCATCGAGCGTAAGCCGGACACGATTTATATCGTCGCCCGCCCCTTGATGAGCACGCTGTTCTATCTATCCCACCGGGTGGACGCGCCGGAGCAGCACCGTCGGGATGGACTGGTGACTGTGACGCGGAATCGCGACGGTTCCGAGTTCAACTGGGGCGACACGCCAGCGGGGCGGCTGTTCCATATCCGCCAAACCACAGACCGCCCGGACCACGCATTCGTGGCCACGCCTTATCAGGATCACTGGTATTACATCGCTAGGAACGACCTGGAATCCAAATCGACGTTTCTGTTGCTGACGCAACTGTTTCGCCTCCAGGCTGGTGCCGCGAAGTCGATAGGGCCGACCCTGACGCTTCCCGTTCGGTGATCGCTGCGGCAGAGCCGCGGTGGGGCTGCGGTTCGAAGGTGCGACCAGTGTGGTTTGGCCTGCACGCTCAATTTAGGCCCAATTAACAGGAATCCATGGCTTGAAGCCGGCGCATCACAGGTACCCCAGCGCATCAAGCTCAACACAAGAGGAATGACCCCGAGATGCGCAGAATTCCGCGACGGATGGATTGCCCCCAGCGCAACACAGCGTGCCCGACGCGCCGGTCCAGCGTCCGCAACACCCGGCGCCGCAGGCCTTGGTTTGGGTCGCCAACAGCGATAGACAGTTGGGGCGGCGTGCTGCTGGGGCGTTCCCTGCTGATAGTTTGGTTGATGGTGCTGGGCTGTGAGCTCCGCGCCGAGCCGTCTGCTTTAGTCAATGTGCTGGAGCCGGCTGACACGTCGAGCCCCCGGAGCACCTTTTTCGGATTTCTCCGCGTCATGGATGAGCGGTATGGCGGGCTACTGGGAGATACTGGGTTTATTGCCGAATACCTGCAATCAACCCGCCTATTTCCGGCCGAAGGGCCGTTCCAGCAGGTCACGGGCCTGATTCGGCACGGGCGTGCCATCACCGCCAAATATCTGGACTTGAGCGCTTTGCCTCCGGTCACGGTGGAGCAGGCGTCATGGCGGCTCACCATCCAACTCAAGGAAATACTCGACCGCATCGACTTGCCGCCCAGCGTCGACGTTCCCGATGCGGCGATGATGCAGTCTGTTCCGTTCAAACGGTGGACCGTACCAGGGTCCGAGATTCGCATCGGACTCGTCGACAGTGGACCCAGGGCGGGTGAGTACCTCTTCACCCAGGAAACTGTCCGACAGATTCCGATGTTCTTCGACAGGATCCGGGATCAACCGTACCGTGGGGGCCATTCCCCGGGGATGTATGACTTCGTCTTCGGTCGACCGAGCGGTCTGGCGATGGCCCTGCACCGGACGATTCCCCTGCGCTGGTTACTCTCACTTCCGAACTGGACGACGACCCAGTTTCTCGACCAACCGCTTTGGCGCTGGGTGTGCATCGTGGTGGTGTTCAGTGCTTTCAGCGGGACTTTCTGGCTTAGTTTGCGGCTGACCCGGCGCGCACGGGCCAAATCGGGCGCAGCGGCCAATGCCTGGAGTCTGCTGCCCGCGCTCAGTATCCTCTTGCTGTCGCCCGCCACAGACTACGTCTTGGGCGAGGTGTTGTTTGTTTCCCCCAGGCTCTATGGCGGCATGACGATTGGCCTGTGGGTACTGTTCTATCTCGCGCTGACCTGGTTGGCGTGGGTCCTCGGGCGCCTGATCGGCGAGGGGATCATCAACTTCGACCATGTCCGGAACGGCAGTATGGACGCCCAGTTGATCCGGCTCGGCGTGCGCCTCATTGCCTTGGTCGTAGCCGTCGGCATTGTGATCGAGGGCGCCAATCGAGTGGGACTGCCCTCGTACTCGGTGCTCGCGGGACTCGGGATCGGTGGTCTGGCGATGGCCCTGGCGGGTCAGCAGGCCCTGGCCAATCTGTTCGGGTCTTTGATCATCATGTTCGAAAAGCCCTTCCGCATCGGTCACTCGATCCGTACCGGCGGCATCGAGGGCCGGGTCGAGGACATCGGCTTCCGCAGTACGCGACTACGTACGTCGGAGAACACGCTCATGATCGTGCCAAGCAGCGACCTGATCCGGCAGAACATCGAAAATCTCACCGCACGGAAGCTATGGCGCGTCAAACGCACGCTATACCTCAGCGTCAACACACCGGTGTCGCGTCTCCGCGAGTTCCGCGCGGAGGTCGAGCTAACCCTCCACAATCAGGACGATGTCAAACACGACACGCTTCGCGTGGTGCTGACCCAAATCGGCCGCAACGGCTTCGAATTACTCGTGGATTTTGCTGTCAGCGTGCCGGATGACGCCGCACAACTCCGCAGGAGCGATCAGTTATTGACGGCGATCGCCGAATTGGCCGAGCGGCATCAGGTCGCCTTTAACCAGGACGGTAAGTGATCGCTAATGATCAGCGCATACTGCGTTAGCGTGTGCCGGACAGTGGCGATTGATTGGGGGGAATCGACCGCCGCCGCTGAGGCGACCCCCGAGCGCTCCCCAGCACACGTCTCAAACATAGGCAATCGTCGGTCTGGCTGCCCTACTCTGGTTCAGACGCGGGATTGTCGCCGTTCGCCAGCCAGCATCGCATCTACACGCTTCGGCTGCAGTCACGCCAAGCGCGCAATCCGGCCAAAGTCGATGCGCCCACCTGTAGCTGCAGGAATTAGCGTGGCCGTGTGGATGTGGTGCTGAAACTAAGCGATCAAGCGTTAGATATCGGCGACCACATTATTAGATCGCCTTGTTTCCACTTCATTTCGCTGAGGCGGGCCGATAATAATTGTGTGATCGAGGAATGAGAAATAATAGGATGATTAAGGTGTTTTATGTTGAGCCGCTCCTGTTGGAGTGCTAAAAATAAACCCTACTATTTATTCGAGCGACTAGTTCTCTTAAACAGCGGAATTACAAGTTTCGTCTGCTCCGAATCTCCGAGCGCTGTTGCTGTCTGCAAGGCCATTTCATGGTTAAACTCCACTACTGCGGGAAGATAGCCTTTTGCATCTATTCTGACTCTGTATTTTTCATTTTCTATAATATTTATGGTGCATGGCAGATTGCACGACGAATCGCCGGACGCGCGAGCCCCGGTGTTAGGTAAAATGCGGCTTACGGTTGCGGTTGATTGAACGGATTGATTGGTTTCGAGAGTTACCTTTGTGGGTGGATAGCTGCACCCTCCTAGTAATATCGCGAACAGCGACAGTGCTCTGCTTAGTAATTGCATGAAGATAAAGCTCTCGAAAACTGAAACTCTGTCGGTTCGATATCAATTGTAGCCCCTGAAGCAATCTGGGACTGAAACAGCGCCATGTTTCCCAAAGCAGCAAAGGCTACTGGGTTTAATTTTCCAGTGGTCGAAAAATATTGGGCGCAGTTCTCACGGTCCTTTAGGATAACTAAATACGACATGCCTTTTTTGGCTCTAGGAACAATAACTGGCTTCGTATTGTTGTTGAGCGCCTCTGCCAATAGCTTTCCATCCCATTGATACACGTAGACGCTAATATCGTTTTGGCGTACAGTTAATTCCTGTGTCGGATCTTTCAATTTTGTCGTGCAGCCGTAAGGTATTAAAAGGCACAGTAATATACATAGACAATTCCCTCTTTCAAATATAGGGTGTCGCTTTGATTTCATGTATGGTATTTTCTAAAAAAGCGAATAAGCCGAGGGTCCGCGTGGGTTATCTTCGATTTCTAATGCAAATTATTGCATATTTTAAGGCCAGTGGCTTTTTGATGCCTCTCGTTAAAGCGGGAAATTCTGATAATCTTCCCAATTCCTGAAGTGGGGTAAAGAATGGAGCGGGCTGACACGCTGCGTGAATCGTATGCGATAGCACATCGTGCTGTTACCGGGTTTTCAAAATGCAGCATCATATAGCTCAAGTCTATAACACAATGGCGCAGCGGTACATTGCGCCAGATAGAAATGAGGCGTCTTTGTTTGCATGTATGGAAAGCAACCGCTGACCAATGTGTGGAGCTGCAACGACCTCGTGTCCACTAAATGAGCCGTGAGGATCTATGGCGGATTAGGCTGGCCAACGGGGGCATGCTGAACGCCTGTCAGTTGGCCAGCGCTTGCGTGTCTCGTGTTCTGATCCTCTGTTCAGATTCTGATCAAGATCACTCCGCCTCGGCACACTGCCGATGGCATTTCTTAAGGGTTGGTGCAGCGTGCTGCCCCCGCAGATCCGTTTCCACCAACCCCGATCCCACCCCACGCCAACCGCGCAATTCGACTGACCTGCGCGGGATCCACACCCTCGGCCGAAGCGATCTCTCGTAGCGATCAGGCCTTGCCGGTGTCGAGCAACTGCTGCGAGTAGGGTGCGAGACCGAGCGCACGCACCGCGGGGGTAATCTGCTGCAGCAATGGCGTGAAAGCTGTCGCGGGCAGATATCTGGACTTCGCCAAGTAAGGATTTTCCGCTGAGGCCGAGAAGTACTCATCCATCACATGAGCGCATCTGACCGCTGACGGAGTGCTGCTGTCGTTCGAATGACCCCTCTCATCCACGTCCAAACGTCCGGATCTGGCCAAATGGCGACATCGCCAGGCCGATGCCACAGGCTGTGGAGCGGGAAGCTCCGGTGCCCGGCCCGGACCAGGCCGGAGGCGGCAGGCTTGACCCTCGAAACGCGCGCGCAGGGTCAGTGAGCTGGAGCAGCGGTTCAATCGCGAGGGGTCATGATGCCCACCTCGGGGTCGCTGCCGACCGGAAAAGTGTCACAACTTGTGACACTTTTCGATTGGGTCGGGCCGGCTTCAAGCCATACCCCTGCAATGTCACCAATGTTTCTCCTCGCCCCGACTCCTGGGATCTTCGCCTCATCGTTGGTAGCTCGTTTCAGATTCAGAGTGGCGGGCAGTTGATCCTTGCAGTCGAACGCTGGATTCGAACCGATGTCTGAACCACACGATCACGCGATGAGCTTTCCAGGGACTTACCCCCCTCTTCCAACGCTTGCTTTTGCTTCTTACCTGATCGTTATTGCGCGTTGACAAGAACGCAGTGTGGGCACATGCTCTCGCCCAATATCGGGCAGCACAGCTCATTGAGTTTCTTACACTCAGCATGGCCATCATTCTGTCAGCGTCTGATCCCAATCAGGTGGCCTCGGCCACCAGCTTCGAGGCGCTGGTCGGCGAACCCGCCGAACGGTTGTTGGTAATGTCGGGGATCGCGATCCCCGAATTCTGGACCAACCATGACGAGGAGCCGCGGGCTGATGAGATCATTGTGCGCCTCGGCGTGTATGTAGCCTCACTCGACGATCCCACCGTTCATGTCGGACTTTGCGGCATCAGCAACGACGAGACTAACTTCACCTTCTCGCTCAACACCGCGGTGCTCAAGGTCGAGCCGGGGACAGGCGAGCTTCTGCTCAGCGTTGGCGCGGTGATCCTCGGCGAGAAAACACTGATCCATCGCTTCGGCTACCAGGTGGTGGCAAAGGTGCGAAAGGTGGCGGCCCGGATTGAAGGCGTCATCGCCGTACCGGTCGACATCCTCGATGTGTCGCGGCTGTCGCCTGCGGATCTCGCCCTGCAGTTCAAGATCACCGCGAGCCGCATCGAGCGGCAAGCACCGCCGCCCGGCGGCTTCGCGTGGGACCGGCTGATCCCGGTGAAATTCGGAAAAGTGGACGATACGGCTTCTGCACGCGAGGGTGTGAGCTTCGTCGCCTACACCATCGACGGTTGTCCATTCTTTACGCCGCTCCAGGTTGACGTGGAGCCGGTCGGACGCCTCGCTACGCTCGGTGTGGGCGTAGCGCAGGTTGCGGGGCCGCGTCCGGTCACGCTGACCAACCTTGCTCCCGATGCGAGTGGGGTGGACTTCGCCGTAGCCCGCTTCGCGCCGGTG